>JAYVSF010000726.1:0-22040 GCA_043775605.1 Myxococcales bacterium | reverse complement strand
CGGTGGTCGACGCGCGGGCCCGCGGGCGCGGCGCGGCTACGCCGATCGGGCCGCTCGGTGGCGCCGCGCCGCGGATCGCGTCGATCAGCTCGGTGACGTAGCGCGCGATGTCGGCCATGAACGCGGCGCGGGTGTCCTCGCCGCGGGCGATGCGAGCTAGCCGGGCCTCCCACGAGCCGGTGAGCTCCGGCGACGCCAGGCTCGCGACCGGCAGCGCCGCGATGAGCCCGACGCCGGTCGCGGTCGGCCGCAGGTGCTGGCGATCGCGGACCACGTAGTCGCGCTTGAGCAGGGTCTCGATCACGGCCGCGCGGGTCGCGGGCGTGCCGAGGCCGCAGTCCTTCATCGCCAGCCGCAGCGTCTCGTCGTCGATCGCCTTGCCGGCCGACTCCATCGCGCCGAGCAGCGTCGCCTCGGTGAAGCGCGGCGGCGGCGTGGTCCGCTTCGCGACCGGCGTGAACCGGCCGTCGAGCGCCTGGCCGGCCACCAGCCGCGGCAAGGTCGGCGCCGCACCCTGCCCTTCGCCGCGCCGCTCGTCGCCGCCGTCGATCCCGGCCACCGCCAGCCAGCCGGCCGCGAGCCGGACCCGGCCGCGCGCGAGGTAGCGATCCGGCGGCGGTGGCAACGTCGTCAGCAGCGGCGCGTCGCCGTCGTCGCCACCCCCGTCCGCGCCGTCGCCGTCGGCACGGGGCCCGCGCGGCGGTGGGCCGAGCTCGGCACCGCTGGCGCCCGGGCCGACCCGGAGCCACGCCTCGGTGATCGCGAACTCGGCGTCGGGGTGGAACGCGCCGACGAACCGCCGCACGACGAGATCGAACAGCCGGCGGGTGTCGCGGTCGAGCCCGTCGAGCCGCGCGATCTTGCCGGTCGGGATGATCGCGTGGTGATCGTGGACCTTGGCGTTGTCGACGATCCGGCGGCCGGGCCGCGGCGGGGCAGCGAGCAGCGGCGCGACGAACGGCGCGTAGTCGGGGAGCTCCGCGAGCGCCGCGAACAGCGCCGGCAGCTCGGCGACGTCGTCGGTGGTCAGGTGACGCGAATCGGTGCGCGGGTACGTGAGCACCTTGTGGCGCTCGTACAGCGCCTGGGCCAGCTCGAGCGTGCGAGCCGCGCTGAAGCCGAAGCGCTTGTTCGCGGTCCGCTGCAGCGACGTCAGATCGAACAGCAGCGGCGCCGGCTCGCGCGCGGTCCGGGCCCGCACCCGCTCGACCCGCGGCCCGACCGGATCGGCGGCGGCGGCGTGGGCCCGGTCGCGGGTGGCGATCGCGCCCGTCAGCGCGGCGGTGGCGAGCCGGGCGGTGGTGCCGTGCCGCCAGCCTGCGACCACCGCCTCGCCGTCGGCGGTGGTGAAGTCGCCGCGCAGCTCCCAGTAGTCGCGCGCGACGAACGTCGCGATCGCCTGCTCGCGCTCGACCAGCATCGCCAGGGTCGGCGTCTGGACCCGGCCGATCGAGTACAGGGTCGAGCCGCCCGGCCCCCGCCGGCGCGCGGTCACCGCCCGGGTCGCGTTCATGCCCACCAGCCAGTCGGCCTCCGACCGGGCCCGGGCCGCGTCGGCCAGCGGGTCGAGCTGCCGGCCAGGCCGCAGCGCCGCGAACCCGCGCCGGATCGCGTCGTCGGTGAGCGACGAGATCCACAGCCGGCGGACCGGCGGCCCTCCGCCCGCGAACTGGTAGAGGTAGCGAAAGATCAGCTCGCCCTCGCGCCCGGCGTCGCACGCGTTCACGACCTCGCGGAACCGTCGCTCGCGCAGGAGCCGCACCACTGCGCGCAGCTGCGCCGTCGCGTGGCGCGCGGGTCGCAGCCGGAACTCGGCTGGCAGCATCGGCAACGTCTCGAGCCGCCAGCTCTTCCAGCGCGGGTCGTAGGCCGCCGGCTCGTCGAGCTCGACCAGGTGGCCGACGCACCACGTGATGACGCGGCCGTCGCCTTCGAAGGCGTGCTGGCCGGCCGGCCGGACCCCGAGCACGCGCGCCAGATCGCGCGCCACCGACGGCTTCTCGGCGACGATCAGCTGCATCGGCCGGGCGCGGCGCGGGCACGGGTGGGCGACGTCATCGGGATCGCGTGACTCTACCGGCGCCCCCCGACAGGTCGCGCCCGCCGGAGCGTCGCCGGGGTGGTACGAACAGGGACCCCGATGTTCCTCGACGATGTCCTCGGCCGCCGCGTCACCCTCACCATCCGCAGCCTCGATGCCGCGGGCGCGTACCTCGGCGATCCCGCCGACCCGGCCGACGACGCCGAGACCGTGCGCTTGCCGGTGCGCGAGCTGCCGATCGGCGCCGCGGTCGGCGACCCGCTGTCGGTGTTCGTCCACCTCGACTCCGACGACGGCCTGTGCGCGACCACGCGCAAGGTCCGGCTCGCGCTCGGCGAGATCACCTTCCTCCGCATCACGATGGTGACCGACATCGGCGCGTTCGCCGACACCGGGCTGGGCAAGGAGCTGCTGGTGCCGTTCGCGCAGCAGAGCCGGCCGCTGCACGTCGGCGAGCGCGAGCCGATCGGCATGTACGTCGACAAGAGCGGGCGGCTGGCCGGCACGATGTTCGTCGGGCCGATGCTGGCCGAGCCGGGCGGCATGTTCGCCGTCGACGAGTGGGTCGAGGGCGAGGCCTGGCGCAACGATCCCGACGTCGGGCTGTTCGTGATCGTCGAGCGCGGCTACGTCGCGCTGATGCCGGCCAGCGAGCCGCACGCGCTGGCCCGGGGCGCGGTGGCCCGCTTCCGCATCGCCCAGATCCTGCCCGACGGCAAGCTGGTGCTGTCGCTGCGCGACCACGCCCACAAGCAGCTCGAGGCCGACGCCGCGCTGATCCTGGCCCGGCTGATCGCGCCCGACCCGCCCCGGCTCGGCGACCGCTCGGATCCCGACGACGTGCGCGCGGTGTTCGGCCTGAGCAAGAAGGCGTTCAAGCGCGCGGTCGGCCGGCTGCTGAAGGAGCAGCAGGTCGAGCTCGACACCGACGGCGCGGTGGTCGCCCGGCCGCGCTGACCGCGCCCCAGGCGCTCGCCTGGATCAGTCGATGCCGTGGCCGTAGGTGATGGTCGCGATCCGCTCGATCTGGGTCTGCGCCGACGGGTACGTCTCGACCGTGCCGTCCGGCCAGCGGACGGTCGCGGTGAAGTCGCAGCCGAGCTGGCGGGCGCCGGCGAGGCCGAAGTACAGGGTCCGGGTGTCGCCGCTGTTGTAGGTGCCGCGGCTCGAGCGGACCTCGCGCACCAGCTTGTAGGTCGGGTCGTCGGCGAACGTGATCGTGACTCGGGCGCCGATCGCGTCGCGGTTGACCTTGATGCCGTCGCCGACCAGGCGCAGCGCCAGCCAGCGGTTCTGGCTGCCGAGGTCGTTGCGGAACAGGAGGTTCGCGCGGCCGCCGCCCTGATCGCGCCCGCCGAGCAGGAGGTCGAGGTCGCCGTCGTGATCGATGTCCGACCAGGCGTGGTTCTGCGCGCCCTTCATGCCGGGGCCGTGATCCTCGTCGGTGAGCCCGACCGCGAGATCGAGGACCTCGAAGTTGCCGTCGGCCTTCTGGTGGAACAGGCCGAACCAGCCCTTCTGCGGCTCGGTGCTGTAGCGGGCCTCGTACTTGTCGGTGCGCGACAGCGCGATGTCCATCGCGCCGTCGTTGTCCCAGTCGACCAGGCTGGCGTCGACGTCGCCCTCGTTGAACGGCAGGCCACGGGCCAGCCAGGCGTTGCTGAAGGTGTAACCGCCGGCGGCGCCGCTGTTGAGCAGCAGCACCGACGGATCCGACCAGGTCCGCTCGTAGGCGGCGTCGGGGTGCGAGATCGACGACACCACGACGTCGAGGTCGCCGTCGCCGTCGACGTCGGCGCAGTCGAGGCCGAAGCCGTTGGAGCCGACCCAGGCCGGCTCGGCGACGCCGGGCTCGGCCGTGGTGCCGTGGCCGGTCGAGGCCAGCCAGTAGTTGCCGGTGGCCTCGGCGGCGAAGCCCTTGGCGTCGGCGACGTTGGTGAACGCGCCGTGGCCGTCGTTCTCGAACAGCATGTTGTGGGCGCCGCCGTTGGACACGCCGTAGACCGACACGAAGATGTCGAGATCGCCGTCGTCGTCGTAGTCGCAGGCCACGCTGCCGTCGGACGGGTTGGCCGGGTTGCCGACCAGGGCCGCGCTTGCGCTGGTGAACGTGCCGTCGCCGTTGCCGAGGAACAGCTCGTCGGTGGCGAGGTAGCTGGTCTGGCCGTTGCCGAGGAACAGGTCGAGCTTGGCGTCGCCGTTGAAGTCGGCGAACACCGCGTTGCCGGCGTAGGTGCGGGCAGTGCCCTCGAGCCCGCTGCCGACCTTCTCGGTGAAGACGCCGTGGCCGTCGTTGAGCCACAGCGAGTGGCGGAGGCCGGCCAGCGGGATGTCGAGCCCGGCGAAGGCATCCTGGTCGCCGTCGTTATCGACGTCGCCGAAGGCGAAGAAGCCGGCCGGCACCGCCGCCAGGCCGGTCTCGGCGGTGATCTCGGTGAAGGTGCCGTCGCAGTGGCTACGATAGAAGAGGTGCGAGAACGGGGTCGGCGGGGTGGTCTGGCGGTTGGGGAACAGGTCGCTGGCGACGAGGTCGTCGCAGCCGTCGCCGTCGAGATCCACGAACGCCAGCCGGCTGTGGTCGTTGATCGCGATCGGGCTGGCCGGCGCGGGATCGAAGTTGTGGAGCTGGATGCCGCTGGCCGCCGAGACGTCGACGAAGCTGGCGGCGCCGGGCGTGACCAGGGCCTGGGGGTCGCAGGTCAGGGGGGCCGGGCCGCCGTCGTCGCCACCACACGCTGCGGCGAGCGCGACCACGGCGCCAGCCGCCAGCCAGGCGGGGATCGGCCCGCGCCAGGTGGCGCTCGGCAATGGACGGGCGGTGGGGGCGGTCGGGGTCGCGGCGCGCATGGCCTCGACTGGTATCACGCACCGTTCGGCCTGGGGGCCCCGATCGCCCGTCCGTAGGCCCAGCGAGCATAGGCGAGCGATCAACAATGATTCTGGGCGTTCGGGGTCACGCGTGGAGGTGCGGGGTCTGCCTTCCTCCCGTTCCCGCTGCGGGGTCCGGGGAAGGTGGTACATGCTCCGGGCTAAGAGCGCTCCCCAGGCCTTCCTGGCGAGGCCGCTGCGCGCGAACACCGTCATGCCACTCTGTGGGCCCCCATACGGGCCGGAACCTGGCACCATGGGATCCTGATGAGGTCCAACTGACATGGCGGTGGGCGCGGATGATCCGGGCGTCGGCGCGGCCATGAACTCGATCCGCCGGATCGTCCGCGTCCTGCGCGAGGCCTCGCGCGACGCCGAGAAGACGATCGGCGTGAGCGGCGCGCAGCTCTACGTCATGCACCGCCTCGGCGCCGCCGGACCGCTGACCATCAACGAGCTGGCCAGCGCGACCGCGACCCACCAGAGCTCGGTGTCGGTGGTGGTCGGCCGCCTGCTCGAGCGCGGCCTGGTCACGCGCGGCGTGTCCGAGAGCGATCGCCGCCGGCGTGAGGTCGCGCTGACCACGGCGGGTCGGAAGATGCTGGTGCGGGCCCCTGGCGCGGGCTCCGATCGCCTGGTCGCGGGCCTGGCCGCCCTGCCCCGCCGGACCCGCACCGAGCTGGCCACCCGCCTCGACGCGCTGGTGCGGGCGATGGGCGCCGACCACGAGCCCGCCGACATGTTCTTCGAAGATCGGCTGCCCCGGGCCGGCACCGCTCGCCGGCGCCCGACCGCCACCACGGCCCGGACTCGGACGAGCGCGCGGCGCCGGCCCGCGTGACCCGGTGACCGCCGTCCGCATCGCCTGGACCGTCGGCGACCGCGCGCTGCTCGCGGTCGAGCCCACCGCCGCCGAGCTCGCGCGCCACGCGCCGGCGCTGGTGGTGGCCTACAATGATCCCCGCAACGCGCCGCTGCTCGGCCACAGCGAACCGCTCGACGTCGACGACGTCCTCGATCACTACGCCGAGATGGCCGACGACGGTGCGCGCGCGTTCCTGCTGTTCGTCGACGGCGAGCTGGCCGGCGACGGCGACCTGCGCGCCCTGGCCGGCGGCGCGGCCGAGTTCGCGTTCCTGATCGCGGCGCCCGCGGCCCAGGGCCAGGGCCTCGGCACGCGCTTCGCGCTGATGCTCCACGCCTTCGGCTTCGCGCCGCCGCCGCTCGGCGCCGGGCGCGACACGATCTACGCGTCGGTGGTGCCGGCCAACGCGGCCTCGCTGCGGGTGTTCGCCAAGCTCGGGTACGTCGAGGACCACGGCCCGGCGGCCCGGGCCTTCGCCGACGAGCCCGGCGACGTCGTGCTGGCCATCGACCGCGCGACGTTCCTCGCGCGCCACGGCCACGCCCTGGCCGCGATCACGCTCGCACCCCGCGGCGACTCGCCATGACCGCGCCGCCGATCATCGACGCCTGGATCCAGCACCCGACCCTGCGCATGATGCACGAGCCGATGTTCGCGTCGCTCCTGCGCTGGACCAAGGGCGCCGCGCCGACCACCGAGCTGCCGGTCGCCGCCACCATCGCCGCGCTCGATCAGGCCGGCGTGGGGCAAGCCCGCCCCGACCTCCGCCACCGCGCTCCTGCCTGACGATCGCTCCTCGCGCCTGCGCTACGCCATCGGCACCGCGCTGCGGCGCGGCGCGACCGACGCGCTGGCGTCGGGCTACATCGAGCTGGCCGCGCTGATGGCGTCGCGTGGCGAGGTCGCGGCCGCGCTGCGCGAGCTGCAGGAGGGCCTCGACATCGTCGGCGCCGGCCACGGCGTCCGCCGGGTCGGCCCGCGCGCGCCGGCCTCACGCCTGAAGGCCGCCCTCGCCTACCTGCGCGCCGCCCACCACACGCCGGGCTGACGACGACGCCACGCTCGCGCTGGGTCAGGCGGTGGCCTTGCCCGCGACCAGCATGCGCGCGACCAGGACGTCGGCGAGGCGGGTCGCGCTGGCGCCGTCGCCACCACCGACCGCGACGTCCGGGACCAGCTTGACGCCGGCGTGGGCGAGGACCGTCGCGATCTCGATCGCGGGGAAGGCGTCGCCGAGCGCGGCCTTGCCGACCTCGAAGGCGTCGGCGCGGGCGTGGCCGATCGCGCGCTGGGCGGTGGCCTCGGCCTCACCCTTGGCGGCGAGGACCAGGGCCTGGGCTCGACCGTTGACCTCGGTCGCCATCGCGTCGGCCTGGGCCCGCAGCCGCATCGACGCGGCGTCGGCCTCGGCCCGGGCCACGGTGGCGCCGGCCTCGCCGCGCGCGGCGGCGATCGCCGACGACGCGTTGGTCTCGGCGATCCGCACCATCTGCTCGGAGCGCACGACCTCGGCCTGCATGTTGGCGACCGCGCTCTCGCGGGCCAGGGCCTGGCGCTGGATCTCGGCCTCGCGCTGGGCGCCGTAGGTCCGCTGCAGCTCGTCGGCGATCTTGCGATCGGTCTGGGTCTTCATCAGCTCGGCCGGGGCCTGGATGTCGCCGACCAGGGCGTCGATGCACTCGACGTCGTACTCGCCGAGCGCGGCCGCGATGTGGGTGTAGGCCTCGTGCTGCCGCTCGGTGCGGGCCGACAGGAACTCGAGCACGGTGACCTGCTGCGCCGAGTTGCGGAAGTAGTTGCCGACCACCGGCTGCAGCACGTGGTCGACGAGGTTCTGCATCGAGCCGACCCGCGAGATCACCCGCGGCGCGTTCTTCATGCCGATGTGGATGATCGCCGAGACGTCGAGCGAGAACGAGAAGCCGTCCTTGCTGCGCACGGTGATCGGCGCCAGCCGGTCGTCGTAGCGGTGGGCCTCGGTGCGGCCGGCCCAGTTGAGGACGATGTTGGTGGTCGGCACCAGCTCGACCTTCATGACCTCGCTGTTGAGCGGGTGCTTGCCGGGCAGCAGCGGCTCGACCCACACGCCCTTGCGGCCGCGCTCGACCAGGTCGCCGTGGGTGAAGTCGGCGCCGGTGACGTCGACGTGCTCGTGGCCGACGTACGACACCACCACCCCGACGTAGCCGATCGGGATCTCGGTGAGCGGCACCAGCTCGACCCGGACGAACCACGGGTTGAGGTTCCACGCGCCCGACAGCAGGACCTCCTCCTGCAGGCCGCGGCAGCCGCCGGCGTCGACGAAGGCCTGGGCCCGCTGGAAGCCGTCGTGGCCGGCGACGTGGGGGCCGGCGAGGTCGCCGCCGGCGATCGGCCGACCGTCGAGGACGGTGATGATGCCGACGACGTCGGACGCGACCTGGAAGACCTGGAGGTCGCGCGCCGACAGGCCGTGCAGGGTCGCGCTGGCGGCGGTGATGATCTTGAACGCGGCCGGGTTGATGCGGTAGGTGCCACCGCCGAGGATGGCGAGCTGGCGACCGCGCTCGCCGCCGCCGTCGAGGAACGCCGCGGCGTCCTGGAACTGATCGCAGGCCACGGCGTGGCCGAGCACGCGCTCCGACGGGATCGACCGGCCGTCGTTGGCGACGACGCAGGCAATCTGACCGGGGGCGACGGTGATCAGCGGGACCCGCGCGACCTTGTACTGCCACCGCCACAGCGGGAAGTGCCAACCGGGCGGCAGCAGCGCGGCCTGGTAGCCGGCCTCGCCGCGGGTGGCGATGAGGCGGCCGGGCGGCAGCGCGCGGCCGTAGCGCTTGACCACGAGGCCGGCCTCCTGTTCGTCGATGAGGCGGAGCCCGAGCGCGACCGCGGTGGCGGCGAGCACGGCGAGCAGCACGAGGAGGGTGGTGAGGGGCTGGGCGACGACGAAGGCGAACATGACGACGACTCCTGGCCCGGGCGGGAACGACTTCGAACGACGACGGAGGCCGGCGAGCGAGAGCCCGGGCGTTGCGCCTCCGGGTAGAGCACCCGCCGTGCCGGACCGCAGGCAGGCGCAAGCCCGCGAAACCCGGCGGGTCCGGGGCGATGCCCTCGGATATTTCCATCAATGTAATGCTGTGATGGGTAGTACAATGACGGCATGAACAACGACGTCCTCTGGCGCGGCAGCCCGGCCGCGACCGCCGCCGCCCTCACCGCGCTGCGCCGGCACGGCCTGGTCGTGCGCACCGGCCCGCTCGATCCGGCGGCGGTGATGGTGATCGCCACCACCAGTCCACGGCCACCGCCGCGTCCGCCGAGCGCGCGCTGGCTGTGGGTGTGTGCGCGCGCCGTGCCGGTGCCCGCCGCGATCGCCGCAGCTCGCGCCGGCGCCTACGACGCGATCGACCTGAGCGCGCCGGGCGCGATCGCCCGCCTGGCCGCGCGCCTGGCCGAGCTGAGCCAGCCGGCGCCGACGCTGGTGGCCGACGGACTGATCGCCACGTCACCGGCGATGCAGGCGGTGCTGGCCGAGGTCGCGCGCGCGGCAGCCACGTCGATGCCGGTGCTGCTCACCGGCGAGACCGGCAGCGGCAAGGACGTGATCGCCCGGCTGCTGCATGCCCGCTCGAGCCGGGCCGGCGCGCGCCTGGTCGCGATCAACTGCGCGGCGGTGCCCGACGAGCTGATCGAGTCCGAGCTGTTCGGCTATGTCCGCGGCGCGTTCTCGGGCGCGACCCAGAGCTACGACGGCCAGCTCGCCGCTGCCGAGGGTGGCACCGTGTTCCTCGACGAGATCGACGACACGCCGCCGACCCTGCAGGCCAAGCTCCTGCGGGTGCTCGAGGACCGGGTGGTCAGCCGGCTGGGCGAGAACGTGTGGCGCGCGGTCGACTTCCGGATCATCGCCGCCACCAACCGCGACCCGGCCGAGCTGATCGCGCGCGGCGTGCTGGCCGACGATCTGTACCAGCGGCTCGCGATCGTCCAGCTCCACCTGCCGCCGTTGCGCGAGCGCGCCGCCGACCTGCCGGAGCTGGTCCGGCACTTCGCCGCCCGGTTCTACGCCGAGGAGCCCGGCCCGCACCGGCACGCGGTCCGCGCCGTGTCGCCGCCGGCGCTGGCGCTGCTGGAGGCCTACCCGTGGCCAGGCAACGTCCGCGAGCTGCGCAACGTGGTCTACCAGGCGCTGCTCGGCAAGCGCGGCGGCGACGAGCTGCTGGCCGCCGAGCTGCCGGCCCGCCTGCTCGGGCCCCGATCGGCCGCGGCCGCGCCCGGCGTCGACCGGACCGCGATCGATCGCGCGCTCGGCGCGGGTGGCTTCAACCTGCGAAGCGCGGTGCTCGAGCTCGAGAGGGCGGCGCTGGAGCTGGCTCTGGCCCGCGGCGGCCACGCAGCGGCGGCCGCGCGCCTGCTCGG
This sequence comes from Myxococcales bacterium, assembly GCA_043775605.1. Classification (GTDB taxonomy): domain Bacteria; phylum Myxococcota_A; class Polyangia; order Haliangiales; family Haliangiaceae; genus UBA2376. The sequence continues at coordinate 11,859 of JAYVSF010000726.1, read as the reverse complement.
TGAGGTCGGGCGCGGCCACGCCCGCGATCCCGGGGCGACCGTGCGCGCGATGATGCGCCGGCTGGCGGTCGCGGCCCCCGACTGAACCCGGAGGTCCGCTTCGCCCTCAACCCGGGCCGAGGAGATGTACCGCCCCGAGACCTTCGGTCCCTCGGCCGGGATGACCGTGACTATCGAGTGGCGACCCGGCGGCGGGCGAGCGCCGACGGGATCGTGAGGAAGCCGATCGCGCCGATGATCAACCCCGCGCCGAGCAACTCCGCGTCGGTGGTCGACGTGTAGCTCGGGTAAGCAGCGGCCAGGAACAGCGACGCGATCAGCACTGCCAGCACGCTCGACGCTCGGTTGACCGGCACGCAGAAGGTGTTCTCGCGCTGATCGAGGAAGATGAGGCCGCCGAAGATGCCGGTGCCCTGCGACAGGATGCCGATGACGAACGCGTGGACCACCACCGGCCTCTCGAAGAAGGTGGTGAAGCCAAGCCGCAGCTCGTGGCCGCCCGACCAGCCCGGGATGAGGGCGCCGATCGCGAGCAGGGCCACCAGCGCCGGCGTCGACACCAGCAGCTCCTCAACGAAGTAGCGCAGGTTGGTCGCCGGGTCGGCGCTCTTGGCCCGGCTGCTCATCAGGGTCAGACGCACAAAATAGAAGGTCAGGTAGAGCGCGATGTCGACGATCGCCACCGTGGTCATCGCCAGGCCGCCGCTGCCGAGGTGGATGAACGGCGCCGCGCCGCCGAAGCGGACCATGCCGGCCACCACCGCCAGCGAGACGAGCGACATCACCAGCGCGGCCCACGAGAACCAGCGGACCTTGCGCCGGCTGATGCCGTCGATGATCGGCGCCAGCACCAGCACGCCACCGCGCATGAACAGGGCCAGGGCCAGGGCGCTGGCGCCGAGCGTGTAGGCCAAGGTCGTGGTCGCGATGATCCCCGACGAGCAGAGGCCCGACAGGATCGTGAGCTTGCGCGGCATCGGCAGCGACAGCCCGGCGACGGTCTTGCGCCCGGCGTGGCGCCACCAGCCGGTGGTGATCAGGAACGTCACCATCGCGACCACCGACGCCAACACGGTCGATGGCAGGAGTTCGAGGCTGCCGACCGCGCCATGGCCGGTGTCGATGAGCGTGTGATTGATCCCGTCAGCGCCCTTCGACGTGTGGGACAGCATCTTCGTCAGGGCCGTGTACGGCACGTAGCAGGCGAAGTAGCCGAACGCCCACCACCAGATCGACGGTCCCTCGGACTCGGAGGCCATATCCGCCGATCGTGCGCCATCGTCACGGCGCTGTCACGCAACTGGCACACACTCGTGCGCCAGGCTGACCGGCGCCGGTCAGCGGGCGGCGAGCTGGCCGCAGGCGGCGGCGATGTCGGACCCGCCGGAGTAGCGACGGTGGCTGGCCAGGCCGTGCGCGGCGAGGACCGCGCGGAAGGCCTCGGTCGCGGTGGCGTCGGCGCGCGCGAACGGGTCGTCACCGCCGATCGGGTTGTAGGGGATGATCGACAGCCGCGGTCGGACGCCGGTCGCCGCCGCGAACGCTTGCGCGCGTTCGGCCAGGGCCCGGGCCTGCGCGACGTCGTCGTTGACGCCGGCCAGCAGCGTGATGGCCCACATCGGCGACAGGCCGGTGGTGCGGGCGTGCTCGGCCGCCGCGTCGAGGACCTCGTCGAGCGAGTGGGCGCGCTCGACCGGCATCAGCGAGCGCCGCACCGCCGGCACCATCGAGCCGAGCGACAGGCCGAGCCGGACCCGCGGCGCCTCGCGCGCCAGCCGGCGGATCCCGGCCGGGTTGCCCGACGTGCACACCGTCATGCCGCGCGCGTCGACGCCCTGCGCGCACGGCTCGCACAGCACCTCGATCGCGGCCAGCACCCGGTCGAGGTTGGCCATCGGCTCGCCCATGCCCTGGAACACGACGCCGTGGATCTTGCCGCCGGCCGGCAGCGTGGCCCGCACCGACCGCACCTGCTCGACGATCTCCCAGACCTCGAGGTTGCGGGTGAGGCCCATGCGGCCGGTGGCGCAGAACGCGCAGGCCAGCGCGCACCCGACCTGCGAGCTGACGCACACCGTGAACCGGCCGGGGACCTCGAGCGGGATCCGCACGGTCTCGATCGCGTGGCCGTCGGCCGTGACCAGCACCAGCTTCTCGAACGGATCGATCGCGCTGGCCTCGCGAGTGCGGACCGCGAGCGTCGGCACGTGGCCGGCGGCGGCGACCGCGACCGCCGAGGTGCGGCGCACGGCGCCCGACCCGCGCACCGGTTCGCCGCGATGGACCATCGCGATCAGCTTGCGCGCCTCGGCGAGCGTGACGCCTGCGACCTGCGCCGCGAGCGCGGCGGGCGTGATGGCTTGCAGGGCGAGGCGCTCCACGGGGCCGCACCTTACCCGGATCACGCGCGCTTGGACCTGATACGATACGCGGATGCAGCCCTCGATCGCAGCGGCCCTGACGATCGCCACCGTCGCCGGGATCCTCGGGCTGAGCGGCTGCGACGATGAGCGCTTCTGCACGGCACCCGTCGTCAGGTTCGATCCCAACGCTCCCTGTCCAGCCGTGCACCGCTATCCATCGGCGATCCCGCCGACCAGCCCGGAGGGCTTCCTCACGCTCGACGAGGCCTACACCTGGGTCGCCACCCAGGTACCGGGATTCGGCGGCGCCTACTGGACCGACGCCGGGACGCTGGTCATCTACCTGCTCGATCCGACCCAGGCCGGCGCCGAGGCCGCACGGGCCGCGATCGCCGAGGTCTTCCACGAGCCGACCATCGCCGGTACCCCGGTGGACCCGGCGCTCGGACGCTTCGATTGGTTGCAGCTGATGGACGCTCGCGGGCAGCTCGAGTCCAACCTGCCGATCGACGGCTGGGCATGGTCCGACACCGACGAGACCGCCAACCGCGTGGTCATCGGCTGGTACGACCCCATGATCCCGAAGTGCTGGACCGAGACCTTGCGCGGGCTCGGGATGCCGGCCGACATCGCCGGCAACGAGTTCAGCGGGCCGGTCTGCGTGAATTGATCCCGACGGCTACTGGACGGTGAAGTCGACCGAGCCGAGCGTGGTGCCGTCGGCGCCGACCACCTCGACCGACCACGCCCCCGCCTTGCACTGGTGGCGCGAGCTGGTCGTCCACTTGATCGAGCCGACCTTCAGCGTGGCGGTCCACACCGCCTTGCCGTCCTTCTTCCACACGTGCTTGACGGTGGTGCCGTTGGCGCCCGAGATGCGCGACCACACCCAGACCTTCGAGCCGGCGGTGAACGTGGTGCCGGGCTCGACCGGCTCGCGCTTCTCGACCCCCTTGGCGGCCTGGACCTCGGCGGTCGCGGGTCCGGCGGCCCCGGGCGCGGCGGCGGCGGCGGGCTGGGCGACGGCGATCCCGGCGCTGCCGGCGATCGACGTGAACGCGAGCGTGGTGGTGAGCGTGGTGGTGAAAAGCGATGCGATGAAGCGATTCGACATGGCGTCCTCTCCCTGGTCGGCCCCATTCGGCCGCGGTTGCGACTCTAATAGCGCGGCGCCACCCGCCGCTATTCCGGATTCGGGCCGCGATCCGGCTTCGACCACGGCAGGCCTGCGGTTTCGGTGTAGCCTGCCCGACCCCTATGGCCTACCCCGAGGTCGTCCGCGTCTTCGCCACCACCCAGGACCCGGACTACGACTCGCCGTGGCAGACCCGCACCCCGCGGTCGTCGACCGGCTCGGGCGTGGTCATCGCCGGCCACGCCATCCTGACCGGCGCCCACGTCGTCGCCGACGCGACCTTCCTGCAGGTGCAGAAGCCGTCGCACCCCGACAAGGCGGTGGCCCGGGTCCGCGCGGTCAACCACGACTGCGACCTCGCGCTGCTCGAGGTCGTCGATCCGCCCGGCTTCCTCGATGACGTCGAGCCGGCCGAGATCGGCGACATGCCCAAGCTGCGCGACGAGGTCGCGGTGGTCGGCTACCCGGTCGGCGGCGAGGAGATCTCGATCACCGAGGGCGTGGTGTCGCGGATCGAGGTCCAGCGCTACAGTCACTCGCAGCGCCACCTGCTGGCGGTCACCGTCGATGCCGCGATCAACGCCGGCAACAGCGGCGGCCCGGTGTTCGGCGGCGGCAAGGTGGTCGGCATCGCGTTCCAGAAGCTGACCGGCGTCGACAACATCGGCGAGATGGTCCCGCCGCCGGTGATCCGCGCGTTCCTGGCCGGGGTCGCGGCCGGCAAGCCGCCGGTCATCCCGGCGCTCGGCCTGGTGACCCAGAACCTCGAGAACCCGTTCCTGCGCCGCCAGCTCGGCGTGCCCGACGGCGCGGCCGGGGTCGCGGTGGTCCAGGTCGATCGCGGCAGCGCGTCCGACGGCGTGCTGCAGATGCGCGACGTGATCACTCACATCGACGGCCTCGCCATCGCCAACAACGGCACCGTGCAGTACGCCGGCCGCCACCGCACCCGGTACGACGTCGTGCTCGGCACGCACTTCGTCGGCGACGAGATCAGGCTCGGCGTGCTGCGCGCCGGCGCCGCCCACGAGGTCACGCTGACCCTGGCGGCGTGGCGGCCGCTGGTGCCGCGCAGCCGCTACGATCAGGGCCCGCGCTACGTGGTCTACGGCGGCCTCGTGTTCCAGACCCTGACCCGCGACTTCCTCACCACCTGGGACAAGTGGTGGAACAAGGCGCCCAAGGAGTTCCTCTACTACTACTACCTGGGCAGCCGCTCGGCCGAGCGCGAGGAGGTCGTGATCCTCACCCAGATCCTCGCCGACGAGCTCAACGTCGGCTACGGCCACCTCTACAACGAGGGCGTGGCCAGCGTGAACGGCGTCATGCCGCGCAATCTCGCCGACCTCGCCGCCCGGCTGTGGGCGTCGACCGGCGTGGTCGAGATCACGACCACCTCGGGCGGCGTGATCATGCTCGACGCCAACGAGGTCGCGAAGTCCGCGGCGCGCATCCTCGAGCGCTACCGCGTCCCCCGCGACCGCTCGCCCGGCACCTGACCGGTCGCCGCACCAGACGACCCGCCGCGGATGGTCATCGCCGCACGCGACTCTGACCTCGACGGCGGCGGCGGCGGACGCCGAACGCCACCACGCCGAGAGCGATCATCGATCCGCTTCCAGGCGCGCTGCTCGACTGGCAGTCGTCGTTGTCGGCGGGCGGGGGTACGGCACACGTGTCACCTCCCTCGTAGTCACATACCTCTCCGTCGCAGCCTCGGTCCTCGCAGACGAGACTCCAGGGCCTACCGGTCGGCGCGTGCACGATGAAGGTGTTGTCCGGCGAGAACTCGCTCGACGCGCCCGAGACGTCGGTGGCGCGGGCTCGCCACGAGTAGGTCGCGCAGTTGGTCAACTCAGCCGCGATCGAGGTCAACGTCCCGGTGACCCCGGTCACCGTCCCGACCACGATGCCAGCGCTGCCCCTCACCTCGATCTCGTAGCTGATCGGCTGGCCTTCGGGATCGGTCGACGGTGCCCACGAGAACACCGGCGTCGTCGTGGTCGCTTGCCGGGTGTCCGACGGGTTGTTCAAGATCGGCACGCTCGGCGGGTCGTTGTGCTCCGACACCACGAAGCAGGCCACGTTGTACGTGCTCCTGGCCTGGCCGTCGTTCGACCGAGCCCGCCAGCAGTAGTGCTCGTCCTCGGTCAGATCCACCGTGAGCGCGAACGTGGTGTCCGGCGCCCCCTGCGGCGGCCGGTCGAGCCCGCTCTCCAAGATGGTCGCGAAGGTCGGGTCCCCGGCCAGATCCCAGTCGTAGACCAGCGGGTCGCCGTCGGGGTCGATCGCGTTGTGGATGACCAGCGGCGGTCGCAGCACATTCGCGATCGCGCCGTCCTGCGGGCTGACCAGCACCGGCGGCGCCGGCGGCCGGTTGGCGGCGAACGCGACGCCCGCGCCATCGCCCACGATCCCGACGATGACCGCGACGAGGGCTGCGCACGCGACCGTCCCCATGGAGGGTGAGTGTCGGGCGCGGCCCGGCGTTCTGAACAAATCGATCGGACGCCCACGCCCGGCGACCGGGGAGCTTGTCGGCGGGGGCCAGGCTGGCGATCATGCGGCGATGAAGAAGGAGCTCCTGGTGTCGGGCGCCGGCCGAGACGCCGCGATCTCGATCGAGCGCGGCCCCGACGGCGGCTGGCAGGTGCTGGTCGACGGCGTGGCCCGCGCGGTCGACGCCCGCCAGCTGCGCCCGGGCTCGTGGTCCCTGATCCTCGACGGCCAGAGCTACGTCGTCGATCTCGATCGCCGGCGGGCCGGGGTCGCGGCCTCGGTCGGCCTGGCCGAGGTCCTGCTGACCGTCGAGGACGCCCAGCTTCGCCGGCTGCGCCAGGCCGCCCATCGCGGGCCCGCGCCCCACGGCGAGGAGCTGCGGGCGCCGATCGCCGGCAAGGTCGTGAAGTGGCTGTGCGCGGTCGGTGACAAGGTCCCGGCCGGCCAGCCGCTGGCGGTGCTCGAGGCGATGAAGATGGAGAACGAGATCGTCGCCGAGCGCGGCGGCACCGTCGACCGGATCCTGCCGGCGGTCGGCCAGTCGGTCGAGACCGGCGAGCTGCTCGCCGTGTTGACGTGACCCCCGTCGTCCCCAGTTCATTGCCGGTCGCGACCGGCGCGTGCTAAGAGCGCGAACTCGTGCCCTACCGGTCCTTCGCCCAGGTCCTCGCTGACAAGCAGATCGTCGTCTGCGTCGGCTCGGGCGGCGTGGGCAAGACCACCACCGCGGCGGCGCTGGCCCTGGCCGCGGCCCGCAGCGGCCGTCGGACCCTGGTCATCACGATCGATCCCGCCCGCCGGCTGGCCAGCTCGCTGGGGCTGGCCGCGCTCGGCCACGAGGTCCAGGACATCCCCGCCGAGCTGGTCGCGGTCGGGGCCCCCGGCGCGGCGCCGCTGTCGGCGATGATGCTCGACCAGAAGCGCGCGTTCGACGAGGTGGTCGAGCGCCACGCCAAGGATCCGGTCGCGGTCGCGCGCATCCTGGCCAACCCGGTCTACGCCCAGGTCTCGGGCTCGCTGGCCGGCGGCCAGGAATATGCGGCGATGGCCAAGCTGCAGGAGCTCGACGCCACCCGGCGCTGGGACCTGATCGTCGTCGACACCCCGCCGACCACCCACGCCCTCGACTTCCTCGACGCGCCGCAGCGGCTGGCGGCGGCGATCGACTCGCCGGCGATCGAGTGGTTCCGCAAGCTGCGCGGCGGCAGCGGCAGCGGCTGGTCGGTGCTGGGCCGGTCGGGCTCGTTCGTGCTGTCGCGGCTGGCCAAGTTCGTCGGCTCGCAGTTCCTCGACGATCTCGGCGTGTTCTTCACCGAGTTCCACGACGTCCTCGGCGGCTTCCGCCAGCGCGCCGAGGAGACCTTCGAGCTGCTGCGTCAGCCGCGGGTCGGCTTCGTGCTGGTGTCGAGCCCCGAGCCGGTGGCGGTGCGCGAGGCCCTCGCCTTCCACGATCGACTGAAGTCGTCGAAGATGCCGCTGGCCGGGTTCATCGTGAACAAGGTCCATCGCGCACGGCCGGCCGGGCTCACCGTCGCCGAGCTCGAGCGCGCGCTGGCGGCCGAGCCGGCGGTGACCGCGCTCGGGCTGTCGGGCACCAGCCTGCGGATCGCGGCCGAGGCGCTCCTGGCCGCGCACGCCGAGCAGGAGCTGCTGGCCGAGGTCGATCGGGCCGCGCTCGAGGCGGTACGCAAGGCCGGCGGCGTCGACGCGCTGGTGGTCCCGGTGCCGCTGGCCCGCGAGGACGTCCACGACATCGGGCGCCTGATCGAGCTGGGCCGGACGATCACCGCGGTGCCGCCGACCACGCCCCCGTGAAGACCGACGTGATCGAAGCGAGCCTTGGCGAGCGATATAAAATATAAAATGACGCTGGGTGGTCGGGGTCACGGTGGAGGTTCGGGGTCTGCCTTCCTCCATCGGTGCGGTCGAGGCAACGCAGTACACGCTGTCGGTCACGGCCGGACGAACAGCGCCGGCGGAGCGCGATCGACCTCGGCGCGGTAGACGCACCAGGCCGGGCGCTGCTCGCAGGCCACCGGTCGCCAGCGCACGCCGGGCCGCACCAGCGTCGTCGCGTCCGGCTGGCGGACCTGGCCGGCGGCCTCGATCAGGTAGACCCGCGGGTACCAGGCCAGCAGCTCGTCCTCGGGCGGCCCCCACGACGGGTGACCGTGGCAGCCGGTGTACCAGACCGCCTGCGGCACGTTGCCGGTGAGCACCATGCACCGCTGACCACCGGCGTCGGCCCGCAGCGCGACCGCAGCACGCACGAACCCCGCGCGTTGATCGGCCAGCCGCTCGAACTGCCAGCAGGTCAGCACCGCGCTCGGCACCGTCGCGATCGCGATCACCGCCGCCGCGATCGTCGCCCGGCGCGGCCGGGTCGCGAGCCACGCCGCCCCGAGCGCGGTCAACGTCGAGGTCGCGAAGAAGACGTAGCGGCCCTCGCCGTGGACCCGCCAGCCCAGCAGCAGGAGCTGACCGAGCGCCGCGATCACCAGGAACCGGCGGGCCCGGTGGCGCTGACATGCGAGCTCGCCGAGCGCCACCAGGTCGGCGTCGACGTCGACGAGCCCCGGCCGCGGCTCGCCGCGCCGCCACGCCGCTAGCCCGGCGACCAGCCCGACCAGCGCGATCGCCCCCATCACCGGCCCGGCGACCGTGGTCGGCCAGTGGGTCAGGTAGTACCAGAGACCCTGGCCGGGGTACTCGCGTCGCCCCATCTTCACCGACAGCTCGAGCACCCCGGTGGCCGTGCCGGTGACCGCGTGGCTCCACCACAGCACCGGCACGACCGCGGCGGCCACCGCCAGCCCGGCCAGCACGACCTGCCGCCGGCGCGCCGGATACCCGACCAGCGCCGCCAGGCCGATCACCGCCACCGTCGGCGCCGAGGCGTAGCGGAGGTAGATCGCGGCGGCGCCGAGGGCGGCGAACAGCGGCCACGCCCACGGCCGCGCGCGTGGCGCCGCGTCGTCGTCGATCGCGATCAAGGTCATCGCCACCAGCGCCGCCGCCGCCGGCAGATCCGACAGCGCCTCGCAGGCCCGCCACAGCCACGGCGCCGCGCTGACCTGGGTCGCGAACGCGAGCGCGGCCGCGCGCCGCCCGCCCAGCCGTCGCGCCACCGCCATCACCAGCAGCGCGTAGCCGACGGCGCCGAGCGCGAACGGCAGCCGCAGCGCCCACGGCGCACCGCCCGCGAGCACGCCGGGCGCGAGCAGCAGCGGCATCGCCCGCGGTCGGTACACCGGATACTCGTCGGCGGCGTCGCGGTCATACAGGCCGTGCGCCCCGATCGCGTAGGTCGCCTCGTCATGGCCCAGCGGGCGGGCGCGCACCAGGCCGAACCCGAGCACCACCGCCAGCACCAGCGCGCTCGCGGCGACCAGCGGCCCCCGGTCCCACCCCCCGCTCACGGCTTCTTGGTGGCCGGCTTGACCTTCCAGCTCCAGGTCGCGTCGACCAGCGCATGCCACGACCACAGCGGAGCCGCGACCACGATCGCGATCCGGTCGCCGCGGCGCTCGGCGGCGGTGATGCGACCGTCGGCGCCCAGCCAGCGGACCTGGTGATCGTCGGCGATCAGCGGGACCCCGACCACCATCGCCTCGAGCGCCAGGCCGAGCGCGTCCCAGGCCTCGACCGCGTCGACCTCCGAGTCCCACGTGGACAGCGCCAGCGCGGTGGTGCGCTCGGGGTGGGCCGCGCCGTCGGCCGGGCCGAGCAGGACCACGCGATCGCCGCCCCAGCCGGCCGCCGCCGTCGCTGCGGTCGCCGCCACCACGCCGTGGCTGCGCAGGAAGCTGCCCCAGCCGGCCTCGCCCCAGATCGCGGTGTGGAGCTGGACCAGCCCGGTGGTCGCCGGCGGCGCGCTCGCGGTGACCTGGTCGGGGCGCGCGTCGGCGACGTACAGCTCGGGGTGGAGGATCTGCTCGGTCGACGCCGGCGGCCGCTTGGTGAAGACGTCATCGACCCGGGCCCACGGCTGGGTCTTGCGCAGGGCAGCGATGAAGCCGATGCCGGCCTGGTACGGGAAGATCATCTGCTCGCGCAAGGCGAGCGGCGCGCGATCGAAGACCTTGCCGGCGCTGGCGGCCCCGCTGTCGTCACCGCCGGCGACCGTCGCCTCCATCGACGCGAGCATCATCCGCACGACCATCTCCTGGCCCCACGGCGGCGGCAGGCCCTGCTCGGCCAGCGAGTACTCGATCATCAGGGCCACGCCGTCGCCCTCGACCACCGCGGCCCGGGCGGCGCTGGCGTCGTCGTCGTCCTCGACCGCCTTCATCCAGCGATCGAGATCGAAGTGCTGATCCTGGAGCGCGTGATCGATCTCGTGGGCCATCACCATGTCGGCCCACGTCGGATCCGACTCGCGGCTCGACGCGATGTACAGCTTGCGCTCGCGCGGGTCGTAGAACCCGGCGATCTGCTCGGTCAGCAGGTCGATGACCAGCTGATCGAGATCGGTGGCCCACGGCACCAGGCCCCAGCGCTTGGCGGCCGCGGCCTCGAGCGCGCGCTTGGCCGGCGGCGAGTCCTCGTCCATGCGCGCCACGATCCGGGCCCGGAGCTGGGCGTCGTCGACCACGCCCTTGTCGATCGGCCGCAGCAGCTTGAGCCCGCGCACGGTCGCGACCTTGGCGGCGATCTCGTCGGTGCGCGCGATCAGCTTGGCGAGCCAGTCGGGGTCGCTCACCGCCGGCGCCGGCGCAGGATCGGCGCCGACCGGCCCCACCAGGCTCGTGCCGACGCCGAGGCCACCGAGCAGGACGGCGCCGATCGCCAGCAGGGTCGAGGTCGCGCGAATCGCCATCCCCCGAGCGTACACGACGACCTGCGCGCGGCCACCGCCAGCGGCGACGCCCTGTGGCATCGTCGGAGCATGCGCACGTGTCTGCCGCTGCTGTGCCTGGCCCGGCTCGCCGCGCAGCTGGCCCCTGGCCTGTCGGCCGACCAGCTCCGCCGCCTGCTGCCGCTCATCCCCGAGTGACCGCGGCCCGGGATCATCCGGACGGGGCGTCACGGCCGGCATCGAGTAGGCTGGCGGCGTTGTCCTCTGCGCGCGAGCTGGCGCGGGCCGCGCTGCGCGGTCCGGTCTTGGTCCATGGGGCCACCCTGCCGTACGTGGCCTACCTGGCCGCGCGCCTGGCCGGGACCGGCGACCGCGACGAGCGCCCGGACGCGCACCCGCCGGTGATCGTGGTCGCGCCCGACGACAGCACGGCCCGCGCGCTCGAGAGCGACCTGACCGCGGTCGGCGCCGAGCCGGTCGCGCTGCCGACGTCAGACGCGTCGGCCTACGCCGAGCTCGCGCCCGATCGGGTCCAGCTCGCGAACCGCCTGGCGGTGCTGTACCGGCTCGCGGTCGGCGGCCCGCAGGCACCCCGGCTGATCGTGACGTCGGCGCCGGCGCTGCTGCGACGGGTGATGCCGCCGGCCGAGCTGCGCGAGCGGTCGCTGACCTTGACCGCCGGCGCCACCCTCGATCGCGACGTCACCGCCGCCCGTCTGGTCGCGGCCGGCTTCACCCGCGCGCCCCTGGTCGAGGACGCCGGCACGTTCGCGGTCCGCGGCAACGTCATCGACGTCGGCACGCCGCTGCACCCGTACCCGGTGCGGATCGAGCTCGACGGCGATCGGGTCGACTCGCTGCGGCTGTTCGATCCGTCGAGCCAGCGGACCCTGCGCACGATCGACGCCGTCCACCTCCACCCGGTGCGCGACACCATCGTCACCGGCGGCGTCGACTGGAAGTCCCGGCTGCGCGACCTCGCCGACACGCTGCACTACCCGTCGCGCGCGACCCGAGCGCTGATCGAGCAGATCGCCAGCGGCGACTTCGTCGGCATCGACGTC
>JAYVSF010000725.1:0-2724 GCA_043775605.1 Myxococcales bacterium | reverse complement strand
CAAGGACACCTTCACGGCGGTCAATAACACCTTCAAGGAAGTGTTCCCGCGGCTGTTCCGTGGTGGTCAGGCGTCGCTGTCTCTCGCAGGTGGCGAAGGTGTCGACCTGCTCGAGGCGGGTGTCGAGATCATGGCGCAGCCGCCGGGCAAGAAGAACTCGACCGTCGATCAGCTCTCGGGTGGCGAGAAGGCGCTGACCGCGGTCGCGCTGGTGTTCTCGATCTTCCTCATCAAGCCGTCGCCGTTCTGCATCCTCGACGAGGTCGACGCCCCGCTCGACGAGTCCAACGTCGACCGCTACAACGAGATCGTGCGCGAGATGACCGACCGCTCGCAGTTCATCGTCATCTCGCACAACAAGCGGACGATGGAGACGGCCGACGCCCTCTACGGCGTGACCATGCAGGAGGCCGGCGTGTCGAAGCTGGTCAGCGTCAACCTGTCGCGGTTGACCGACCAGCGCACCGCCGCGGCCTGATCAGCAGGCGGCGCGGGCGGCGGCGACGCCGTCGTCGCGGATCTCGCCAGCGGACTCGGTCAGGCGGCGGCGACGCCGTCGCGGATCTCGCAGACCTTGCGGACCAGGCGCGACAGCTCGTCGTTCTTGCCGTGGACGAGGGTCTCGATCTCGGGCGCCATCTGCTGCAGCTGGGCGGCGAGGGCGGTCGAGCTGGTGCCGGTGAGCAGGGTCGAGATCACGGCCGCGATGAACGTCCCCTCCCAGATCTCGCGTACGGCGCTGGTGGGCGACGACGCGGCCACCACCTTGAACCCCTCGGCCTCGAGCGCGCGGACGATCTCCTGCTGCTCGCTCTCGATCTCGTTCACCACAAGGACGCAAGAAGGCGACATCGGAGACCTCACCATGGAGGGCCGGCGCGAGCTGCGACGCCGGGCCCTGGGGTCGCTGGTGGCAACGACCGTAAGCTAGACGCCGGAGTCCCGGCCGCGGGTAACGTGCATGCGAAGCCGGATCTCTAGCAGAACGGGGGCGGGCTCGCGAGCCGAATGCCACCATTCACGGAGATCGCCGCCCGCACACCCTCGGGAGCCGTCGCAGCGCGGCCGGGGCCAACCGGTCGCATCGCTTGCGGTCGCGGACCGTTTGGCGGTAAGACGCCCGCCCATGGCCTGGTGGTCTCGCCCCGGCGGGCTCGAGTCCGAGCCCAAGAAATCGGTTCCCAAGGGAATCTGGACGAAGTGCGAGAAGTGTGCGGCGACCATCTACGACGCCGACCTGGTCGCCAACCTGGGAACCTGCGGCTCGTGCGGCCACCACTTCCGGATGGCGACCGACGACCGGATCGCGATGATCGCGGACGAGGGCTCGTGGGTCGAGCACGACCGCTCGCTCGAGAGCACGGATCCCCTCGGGTTCCGGGTCGATGGCAAGAAGTACACCGATCAGCTCAAGGCCACGACCAAGAAGACCGGCCCCGGCGACGCCTACCGCGCCGGCACCGCGACCGTCGGCGGCTTGCCGGTCGAGCTCGGCGCGTTCGTCTTCGAGTTCATGGGCGGGTCGATGGGCTCGGTGGTCGGCGAGAAGATCACCCGGCAGTTCGAGCGCGCGGTCGCCCATCGCCGGGCGGCCGTGATGATGTGCGCGTCGGGCGGTGCCCGCATGCAGGAGGGCGTGCTGTCCCTCATGCAGATGGCCAAGACCTCGGCGGCCCGGGCCCGGCTGCGCGATGTCCGGGTGCCGTACGTCTCGATCCTGCTGCACCCGACCACCGGCGGCGTGGCCGCGTCGATCGCGATGCTCGGCGACGTCATCATCGCCGAGCCCGACGCGCTGATCGGCTTCGCCGGGCCGCGGGTCATCGAGCAGACCATCCGCCAGCAGCTCCCGCCCGGCTTCCAGCGGTCGGAGTTCTTGCTCGAGCACGGGATGGTCGACATGGTCGTGACCCGGCCCAAGCTCAAGGCGGTGCTCGAGCGCGTGCTGCGCTGGTTCGACGCGCCGGCCGCGCCGGCGGTGGCCGCGGACCACGAGGCAGGCGAGGGCAACGAGGGCGAGTCCGCCAGTCAGGCGGCGAGTGACGACGACCTACCCTGAGCTGCTGGCCTGGCTGGACGCGAGCCGCAGCAGCGGCATCGTGCTCGGGCTCGACCGGGTGCAGGCCGTGCTCGCGCGGCTCGACCACCCCGAGCGCCGCCTGGGCGTGGTCGCCCACGTCGCCGGCACCAACGGCAAGGGCTCGACCGCGGCGATGGTCGCCGCGATCGCGCGCGCGGCCGGGCGACGGGTCGCGCTCTACACCTCGCCTCATCTCACCAGCCTGCGCGAGCGGATCGTCGTCGACGGCGCGCCGATCGCCGAGGACGCGCTGGTGGTCGCCGCCGACCGGGTCCGGGCCGCGGGTGGCGACGAGCTGACGTTCTTCGAGCGGGTGACCGTGCTCGGGTTCGAGGCGATCGCCAGGGCCGGCGTCGACGTCACCGTGCTCGAGGTCGGGCTCGGCGGCCGGCTCGACGCGACCAACGTCGTGGCGGCGGCGGTCGCGGTGGTGACCGGGGTCGCGATGGATCATCAGGAGTTCCTGGGCTCGACCCTCCAGGCCATCACCGGCGAGAAGGCCGGCATCTTCAAGCCCGGCCAGCGGGTCGTGATCGGCGCCGCCGGCGAGCCCGAGGCGGTGGCGTGGCTGGTGGCCGCGGCCGGGGCGGCGGGCGCGGTCGACGTCCGGGTGATCGACGAGCTGGCGGTGGCGACCGCGCCCG
>JAYVSF010000724.1:0-2949 GCA_043775605.1 Myxococcales bacterium | reverse complement strand
GACCCGCGGCACCCGCGCGCGGCCGGTCGGCGCGGTGGCGGCGTCGCTGCGGACCGGCCCGGCGCTGGCGCCCGCCCCCGCGCGCGGCGGTGCCAGCGGTCCGGCTCGTGCGCCGGCGGCGGCACCCGCTCGTGAGACCCGCACCACCGGCACCCGCACCGCCGAGTGGGGCGCCGACGAGCTGTCGAACGGCGCCACCCGCCAGCGCCGGCTGCCGGTGCCGCCACCCGAGGACCTCGGCGACGGCCCGACCACGGCCCGTGCGTACCCCGACGCGGTGCCGAGCGAGATCGATCCCGCCAGCGAGAAGTCGCAGCCGGTCGCCCCGATCGATCCGCGCGAGCTGCGCGGGCCGCGCTCGGCGCCGAACCCGCACTACGAGGAGGAGTCGAGCATGGCCGGGCGCGGGCAGCACCCGCACCTGGCGTCGATGTCCTCGGGGCCGCTGGTCGCGCTGACCCCGCCGCCGCAGCTGTCGCCGTCGGGGCGCTACCTGCCGGCGCCGGGCCCGGGTGCGCCGCTCGGCAACGACCCCGGGTTCGGCCAGGGCTACGGCTCGCCGTCGCCCGACGAGGATCCCAGCCAGAGCCCGGTGCCGCGGGTCGGCCCGCAGATGCGGACGATGGTCCCGTACAGCGCCGCCACGGTCCAGGCTGCGGCCCAGCCGACCCTCGCGATGCGGCCCGAGCCGTCGATGCTCGGGCCCGTCGACGATCACGGTCAGGCCCAGGGCCACGGGCAGCGCGGCCGGGGACCGACCGCCGGCCCCGGGCCGCACGGGCCTTGGCCGATGGCGATGGGGCCGCACGGGCCGGGGCCGATGGCGATGGGGCCGGTGCTGTCGCAGGCCGAGCTGATGCAGATGATGGGTCCGGGCCCGGCGCCGATCGGGCGGCGCTCGCCGCTGGTGCTCGCGCTGTGGGCGATGGTGACGGTCGCGATCATCGGCGCCGGCGTCCTCGCCGGCTTCAAGATCCGCGGGCTGCGGCTCGACAAGCAGATCGCCGCGGCCCAGCGCAGCGCGGAGGACTCGGCCGGCGCCGACACCTGGCTGGGCTGGCGCGCCGCCCGCGATCGCCTGGCCGGGATCCTGCGGGCCAGCCCGCGGTCGGCGTATCGCGCGGCGCTGGCCCGGGCCGAGGCGGTGTTGGCCGCCGACTTCCAGGACGACGTCGAGCGGGCGCGGACGGTGGTCGCCGAGCTCGGCGCCGGCGGAGGCAAGGATGGCGCGCTGGCCCGGGCCTACGTCGCGCTGGCCGCCGGTGATCCGGCCGCGGCCCGCACCGCCGCCGAGTCGGCCGGCAGCCGCGACGATGCGCAGGTCGCGCTGGCGCTGGCCAGGGCCGCGCTGCAGGACGGTCGCGCCGAGGACGCGGCCACCCTGGCCAAGGTCGCGGTCGAGGGCAGTCGCCGGCCGGCGGCGCTGCTGGCGCTGTGCAACGCCGAGCGGACCCGCAAGCGCTGGGCCGACGCCACCCGGGCCTGCGCTGATGCCGAGGTGCTGGTCCCCGGCCACCCGGGCGCGATCATCGGTCGGGCCCGGGTCGCGGCCGCCAGCGGCGCGGCGCGCGCCGACGTCGCCGGGCTGACCACCGCGCTCGAGGCGGTCATCGCCGAGGCCGCGCGGCCCGAGGCCGAGCAACGGCTCGGGGTGTCGCGCGGGCAGGAGGCCTGGGCCAACCTCGCGCTGGCCGAGGTCCAGGTCGCCGCCGGCGACAACGCCCGGGCCCGGCGCGCGATCGAGCGAGCCGAGGCCACCAAGATCGACAGCCGCGAGCTGCGCGAGACCCGGGCCGCGCTGCGGCTGGCGGTCGGCGACGTCGACCTGGCCCGCGACCTCGCGACCTCCGGCCTCGCGAGCTGGCCCCGCAGCGTGCCGCTGGCGGTGGTCCGGGCCCGGGCCGCGCTCGCCGCCCGCAACCTCGACGACGCCGCGCGCGAGCTCGACAAGCTCGACGGCGCCGCAGTCAGCGCCTCGGTCGACGCCCTGGTCGCGCGCGGCGAGGTCGCGCTGGCCCGGGGCGCGCTCGACGACGCCGGCAAGGATCTCGACCTCGCGCTCACCCGCGCGCCCGACTTCGAGGACGCGGTGGTCGCCCGCGCCCGCCTCGACCTGGCCGAGGGCGACGCCCGAGCCGCGCTGGCCCGGGTCGAGAGCCGGGTCGGCGCCGATGCCCCGCCGCGGATCGCGGTGGTCTACGCCGCGGCCCAGCGCTCGCTCGGCCAGTTCGATCTCGCGCGCCGGGCGCTGACGCCGCTGCTCGACGATCCGCCGGGGCCGCTGACCGGCCAGGCCTTCCTCGAGTCGGCCCGCATCGCCCGCGACGTCGGCGACATCGCCCTGGCCCGCACTGCCTACGGCAAGGCCGCCGAGATGCTGGCGTCGTCGGAGGTCGGCATCGAGGCCGCGCTGCTCGCGATCGACGCCGGTGACGCCTCGGGCGGGCGCGACACGCTGGTGCCGCTCGCGGTCGAGCCCGGCGCCGACGGCATGCTGCTCATCCAGGCCGCGCGCGCCCAGATCCTGTGCGGCAAGCTCGACGACGCCCGCGGCCTGCTCGACCGCGCCGAGACCGTCACCGGCCGGCCCGAGGCGCTGCTGGCCCGCGAGCGTGGCCGGCTGGCGCTGCGCCGGCGCGACCCGGCCGCGGCGATCGCGGCGCTCGAGCGGTCGGTCGCCGCCGCGCCCGCCGACCTCGAGGCTCAGCTCATGCTGATGGACGCCTACATCATCGGCGAGAACACCACCGGCGCGCAGCGGGTCGACAACGACCTCAAGCGCCTGTACCCGCAGCGGCCCGAGCGCTGGCTGGCGGCCGGCCGGACCGCGCTGCTCGCCAACCAGGTGGCCGAGGCCAAGGACGCCTTCACCCAGGCGCAACAGGGTCTGACCCGGGCGCCGCAGCGAGTCCGCGCCGACGCCTCGTACTGGCTCGGCCTCGCCCACTT
>JAYVSF010000723.1:0-2550 GCA_043775605.1 Myxococcales bacterium | reverse complement strand
GCGATGAGGCGTGGACGATGGGACATGAGGCTCCTTGTCCCTGCCCAAACGACGGCCCGGTCGCGACGTCAGGACCGGTCGCGCCCGTCGATCGTGACGATCCGGGCTGACCGATCCGGCGCCGGGTCGTTTGGACAGGCATGAACCACTTCTCGCTCGTCGTCCTCGCCGCCCTCGGCCTCACCGGCTGTTCGTTCCTCGCCGCCGCGCGTGGCATGAAGGACACCCGGATCGCGTCGGTCCCCGACAACTACGACAAGCTGGTCGCCGCCGCGACCGACCTCGGCTGGACGTACCAGCGCGGCTCCGGCAAGCGCGACTCGCTGGACGACTGGGATCTGCAGGTGTTCCCGGTCACCGGCCAGAAGATCATGCTCACCAAGAACAACGGCACCGGCAACATCTCGTTCAACTGCAAGGGCGGGCCGCTCGACGGCAAGCAGGCGTGCATCGACGCCGCCAACCGGTTGTTCGCGCCAGCCTTCGACGCCCGCTACGACGGCTGACCGCTCCACCGCAGCGTCGCTTGGGGCGGGGGCGCTACTGGCACCAGGCCGCGGTCGCGGCGGCCCGACCGAGTTCGGCGAGCGCAGCGCAGGCCCGGGCCCGGGCCCCGGTCAGCGACGTCGGCCAGGCCCGCACCGCCCCGCGCGCGTAGCCGGCGATCACGCTCGCGCCGTCGGGGGTGAAGGCCAGGGCGGTCGCACCACCGAGCTCGGCGGCGTAGCGCAGGTGCGGTTCGCCGGTGACCGCGTCCCACGAGCGGATCGCGCCGTCGAGGCCGGCGGTGGCCACGGTCGCGCCGTCGGGCGAGAACGCGGCCGCGAGCACCGCGCCGGGGTGGTCGACGATGATCGACCGGCCGCCGACGAGGTCGTGGAGCGCGAGGCCACCTCCGCTGATCGTGGTCGCGACCGTCCGTCCGTCGGCCGACCAGGCCAGCGGCGCGCCCTCGAGCTCGAGCGCCAGCGCGCTGTCGGCGAACCGGTAGATCCGGGTCGGTCCTCCGAGCCAGCCGGCCACGAGGTGCACGCGGTCGGGCGTGAACGCCAGCGTCTCCACCGCGCGTCCGTCGCCGCCAGGCCGAAGGATCGAGCGCCGGCCGCCGACCTGCACTGTGACCGCGCCGTCGGCGCCACCGGTGGCGATGAGGTCGCCGGCCACCGCTAACCGGGTCAAGGAGCCGGCGCCGGTCGCGACCTCGCGCGCGCCGCCGTCGGACAGCGCGATCACCCGGCCGTCATCCGTCGCCAGCCACGCCACCGCGCCGTCGTCCTCGACCGCGACGTCGGCCGCGCCGCCGGGCCAGCGCGCGCGGGTGTGGCCCTCGCGATCGCTCAGCTCGACGATCCCGTCGGTGTCCCACCACACCAGCGCGGCGCCGCCCGCGAGCCAGCGGACGCCGACCAGCTCGACGCCGGTCGTACGCGCGGCCACCACCCGGCCGGTGGCGAGCTCGACGATCGCGACCCGGCCGTCGAGCCCAGCCGTCACCACCCGATCGCCGGCCGGCGCGATCGCGACCGCGGTGACCTCGCTGGCGTGACCCGGCAGCATGCCGGTGGCGACGCCCAGCCGGGTGTCCCACAGCCAGGTCTGGCCCTGCTCGTCGCTGGTCACCATCCGCTCGCCGTCGGGGCTGACCACGACCTCGGGGAGCTGCGCGACGCCGCCGGCCGGCACCGTGAACAGCGGTGCGCCGTCGAGATCCCAGAGCGTGGCCTGGTAGCCGGTGGTGGTGGCCAGCCGGCCCGCGGCGGTGAAGCTGTGGCGATAGCTCGGCTGGCCCAGGGCGATCGCGACGACCGGCCCGAGCGCGCCGTCCGCGTCGAGCGTGACGACCGCGACCCCGCCGGCGACGACCGCGAGGCGGCGGCGATCGGGCGACACCCGGAGGCCGTAGATCGGCATGCCGGGGACGGCGGTGAACACCCGGGTCGGCGCGCGCTCGTCGGTCCAGCGCAGCGCGACGCCGTCGCTGGCGGCGCTCAGGACGTGACCGTCGGCGTCGAAGCCGACGCCAGTGACATGGCCGTGGTGGCCGCGGAGCCAGCGCACCGGGCCGCGCGCCGCGGGCCACACCGCGACCGTGCCGTCGGAGAGGCCGGCCGCGACCGCGCCATCGGGCCCGCCCTCGAGCACGGTGATCCCACTGCCGAGCTCGACCCGGGCCAGCGGCCGATCGCCCTGCCATGCGATCAGCGCGCCGGTGGTGCTGCCGGTCACCAGCTCGGTGGTGCCCGCCACCGCCCACTGCATCGAGTCGGCGCCGGTCAGCAGGCGCGAGTGATCGGTCGTCGGGTCCCACCGCTCGATCGCGGGTCCGAAGCCGGTGATGAGCAGCTCGGCGCCCACGAACAGGACCTCGTACGGTCGCGCGGTCGCCACCACGTGCTCGGCCAGCGGTGCGCCGGTGCGCGTGCTCCACACCCGGACCCGGCCGTCATCGCCGAGCGTGGCCAGGCGCTGACCGTCGGCGGTGAACGCGTGCGTGAGCCCGCTGCCGACGTGACCACGCAACACCACCAGGGCCGGCCCCTGCGCGAGGGC
>JAYVSF010000722.1:0-21473 GCA_043775605.1 Myxococcales bacterium | reverse complement strand
GCTGGACGCCGGTCAGCCCGGTGCCGCAGCCGAGATCGAGCGCGGCGTCGAACCGGCGGTCGGGGGCGACGGCGTCGATCGCGGCCCGCAGCCGCTCGGGCACCCGGTACTCGAGGGCGTCGACCAGGAGCGCGTCGAAGCGCGGCGCCATGTCGTCGAACAGGGCGACCACTTCGGCCCGGGCCATCGCCACCGGGACCCCGCCGCGCAGCCCGTCGAGCCCCTGGTCGGCGTGCGCGCCCGGGCCCGCGCTCTCGACGTCTAGGAACCTGTACCGCATTGCTCGCGTCGACGGAGGAAGGTCGCTAGTTGATCTCGCACAGGAACGGCAGGCGGGTGGTGCAGGCGCGATCGTTCCAGGTCCCGGTGCCACCGGCGAGGTGGGCGCAGTCCTCGTTGCCGCCGCTGTCGCTGGGCTCGCCCTGGCTCCAGGCGTGGAGGTCGAAGCGCTCGCCGGTCGACCAGAACCACGAGCCCTCGGTCGGGCCCTGGAACAGGCCGATCCATGTGTCGCGCCCGGCCATGGTCGCGACGAAGGTCTGCTCCTCGGCGGTGGTGATGGTCGCGAGGTGGGCGCCGATCGCCGCGCAATCGGCGATGGCCTCGGGCTGCGTGCGCAGCGCGTAGAACGTGCGGTAGGCGTGGTTGGTCGCGGGATCGAGGGTCCAGGTCGGGCGCTCGCACCACGCGCGGCCGGTCGCGGTGCAGCTGATGTCGTTCCAGCCGCCGGTCATGCCGCCGGCCTGGACGCAGTCCTCGATCCCGCCCGAGTCGTTGGGCTCGCCCGGGTTCCAGGTGCCGGCGCCGGCGAGGCGTGGCCCGGTCTCCCACGCCCACTGGTTCTGGCCGTCGACCGCGCGGCTCAGCCCGAGCCAGGTCGCCGCGAACGGCGTGGTCCACAGCGGCGCGACCAGCGCCCATTCACCCGGCGCGTCGAGGACCATGAGGTGGCCGCCGGTGATGGTGCAGGTGGCCTCGGCGGCGGCCCGCTGGCTGACGGCGTCGACCATCGTGTAGCAGTGGCCGGTGGCGGGGTCGGCGATCCCGGTGCAGGTCGAGCAGCGGACGCAGGCCGCGCTGCTGTCGTCGCACAGCTCGACCCCGTGGCGGACGTGGCCGTCGCCGCAGGTCGCGAACGCGCAGGCGATGCAGCCGTCGGTGGCGTCGGCGTTGCCGTCGTCGCAGGCCTCGGTGGCGCCGAGGAGGCCGTCGCCGCAGACGTCGGCGTCGATGGCAGGGGTGGCGTCGACCGGCGCGGCGCCGTCGTCGCCGCCGCAGGCGGACGCGAGGACGACGAGGACGCAAGCCGCGAGCAGTAGGGGGAACAGCTGGCGCATGACCGCCGGACGATAGCGAAAGTCGCGGGCGAGCGATATCGCCCGCAACCGCCGGCGTGGTTCGTCCGCCCCCGGCGAGTCCCCGGAGAGCTGGTTCTGACCAACCCTCTCCGCCCTGCTACGATGGCGGTCGTGGCCGAGGTTCCCGACGACCCGCTGGCGGAGACCGTGGCACCGACCGCGCCCGCCGCGCCCGCCGTGATCGACGCGGTCGGGCTGACCGTGCGCCGCTCAGCGGTGACCGACACTGTGGTCCCGTCCGAGATCGCCGACACCATGGCGCCGTCGGGCCCGGTGCGCCGGGTGCGGCGGTCGGCGGTCGAGGACACCGTGCTGCCGCCGGCCGCGCTCGACACCGTGCTGCCGGCCGGCACCGACGACACGGTGGCGGCCGCGAGCCAGCCCGGGACGTCATCGTCCTCGAGGCCGCCGTCCTCGTCGCACGATCCCGCGGCCGCCGGCTCGGCCACCACCTTCCTGCGCGCCGACCCGGGCACGACCACCGTCCGCACCGTCGGCGACGAGCTGCGGGCCGCGTCGGTCGAGCAGTTCGGCGAGGTCGACGCCGATCGCTACGACATCCTCGACGAGCTGGCCCGCGGCGGCCTCGGCAAGGTGCTGCGCGCGCGCGATCCCCGGACCGGCCGCATCGTCGCGATCAAGCAGGTGCTGCGGCCCAACCGCGAGCTGATCGTCCGCTTCGCCCGCGAGGCCCTGGTCACCGCCAACCTCCAGCACCCGGCGATCGTGCCGGTCTACGAGGTCGGGCGCTGGCACTCGGGCGAGCCGTTCTACGCGATGAAGCTGGTCCGCGGCCGCGCGCTCGACGCGCTGATCGCCGAGGCCACCACCAGCCCGGCCCGGGTCGCGCTGGTGCCGCACGTGATCGCGATCGCCGACGCCCTGGCCTACGCCCACAGCGAGCACGTGATCCACCGCGACCTCAAGCCGGCCAACGTCCTCGTCGGGCCCTACGGCGAGACCGTGGTGATCGACTGGGGCCTGGCCCGCAACCTCGCCAGCGACGACGATCCAGCGGCGCCAAGCGAGGCCACCGCGGGTCCGGGCGAGACCGTGGCCGGCGCGGTGATGGGCACGCCGGCCTACATGGCGCCGGAGCAGGCCGCCGGCCAGCCCCTCGACGAACGCGCCGACGTCTACGCGATCGGCGCCATCCTCTACCACGTGCTGGCCGGGGTCCGGCCGTACGACGAAGCGACCACCGTCGACCGCATCCTGGCGGCGGTGACGTCCGGACCGCCGCGGCCGCTGGCGGCGATCGCGCCCGAGGTGGCGCCCGAGCTGATCGCGATCGCCGATCAGGCGATGGCCCGCGATCGCGACGCCCGCTATCCGACCGCGCTCGGCCTGGCCGAGGATCTCCGTCGGTTCCAGGCCGGCCAGCTGGTCGGCGCCCACCGCTACTCGAGCCGCGAGCTGATCCGGCGCTGGCTGCGCCGTCATCGCGCGGTCGCGATCACCGCGGCGGTCGCGGCGCTGGCGCTGGCCGGCTTCGGCGTGCTCAGCGTGCGCCGGATCGCCGCCGAGCGCGATCGCGCGCAGCAGCAGACCGCGGTCGCGACCCGCGAGCGCGCCGACGCCCGCGACGCCCGCGCCCTGGCCGAGCGCCGGCTCGGCGCCAGCCTCGAGGAGCTCGGCCGCCTGGCCGCGGAGGACGGCGCGCCCGAGCGAGCGCTGCCGTTCTTGACCGGCGCCGCCGCGGCCATCGATCCTCCGTCCCCCGCGCTGGCGGTCCTGGTCGGCCAGGCCCGGCTGGCGTACGGCGGCCTCACCGCGGTCGCGCCGATCGACGAGGGCGGGACCCGCTCCGCCGATCTCGCCGCCGACGGTCGGACGTTGATCACGTCGTCGGTCAACGGTCTGGTGCACGCCTGGGACCTGGTCGACGCTCGCGAGCGCTGGATGGTCCAGCACCTCGGGGCGAGCGCGGTCGCGCCCGACGGCGAGCGCCTGGTGACCATCACGCCCGCCGGCGAGACCACGCTGCGCGCGGTCGACGACGGCCACGTCCTCGCCACCTGGCGGCCGCCGACCGCGTGGGCTGCATCGGACGTCCCGGCCACGCTGGTGTGGTCGCCGACCGGCGACCGCTTCGCGATCGGCACCAGCCTCGGCCGCATCCTGGTCGGCGGGCCCGGCGGTGGTGCGCTGGTCGAGGGCGAACCTCACCACGGCGAGGTGTGGTCGCTGCGGTTCGCGCCCGACGGCGGTGCCCTGGCCTCGGTCGCGGCCGACGGCGTGCTCGCGGTCCGCGATCCCGGCACCGCCGCGATCCGCACCCGGCTGGCCGAGCCCGGGGTCAGCGCGATCGGCTGCGCGTGGCGCGACCCGCGCACCCTGATCAGCGTCGACGGCGATCGCCAGGCCCGGCTGTGGCGGGTCGCCGACGGCGCGGTGCTGCACCGCTACCCGCACCCCTACGATCTCTACGGCGTGGCCGTGTCGCCCGACGGCACCCGCATGGCGGCGTTCGGCGACGGCGAGCTGGTGACGCTGTGGGCGGTCGACGGTGAACAGCCGGGCATCGGCCTGCACGGCCACCGGCTCGGCGTCGATCTGGCGGTGTTCGTCGGCGGTCGGCTGGTCACCAGCGACGAGATGGGCGGCGTGCGGGCCTGGGACACGGTCACCGGCGAGCTGGCGAGCACCCTGCCGCCCGAGCGCCTGGTCCACGGCCTGACGGTCCGCGGCGACCAGGTGGTCGTGTTCGGTGAGGGCCGTACCCGACGCTGGCGGCCCGATATCGACCAGGCGCTGCGCCGGCTGTACGGTCACCAGGCGCGGATCCGCGAGGTCGCCTTCGACGCCACCGGCCGCGTGCTGTGGTCGGCGTCGCACGACGGCAGCGCGCGCGGCGTCGAGCTGGCCACCGGTGCGGTGCGCACGCTCGGGACCGCCGACTTCGCCGAGCCGGACCTGGTCGATGCGGCCCAGGCCCCGGCCCAGGCCACCATCAACCCCCACGGCCTACGCTCGATCAGCCTGGCGCCCGACGGCACCCGGGCGTTCACGGCGGTCGAGGACGGCACGATCGGCGTCTGGGATCAGGCGACCGGCGCCGCGCTCGCCACCTGGCGCGGCCATCACGGCCGGGTCCGCCGCGTGATCGTGACCGACGCCGGCCGCACCGCCTACTCGGTCGGCGACACCACGCTCCGGCGCTGGGACGTCGCCACCGGTCAGGAGACCGGGCGGGCCGAGCTCGCCGGCGTGGGCTGGGACGTGATCGAGCTCGGCGATCGGCTCGCGACCCTCACCGACACGCCCCGCCATCTCGAGCTGTGGGACATCGCGACCCTGGCGCCGATCGCGATCCGCCCGTTCACCGACGACAAGTTGCGCAGCCTGGTGGTCGCCGATCTACACCTCGTGGTCGCCACCGGCGATCAGGTGCTGCTGCTCGATCGCGACGGCGCGCTCGTGGCCACGGCGGCGCACGCGGGCTCGTTCGCGGCAGCGGTCGGCATGGCCGGCCCGGTGCCGGCGTTCGCGGTCGGCGACGGCCACGGCGACGTCGTGCTGCACGATCGCGCGACCCTGGCCCCGATCCGCAGCTTCGACACCGGCGAGCGGATCGTCGCGGCGCTGGCCTTCCGCCCCGACGGCGCGATCCTCGCCACCGCCGGCGGGCGACGCGTCCAGCTCTGGGATCCGGCGACCGGCGTGGCCCTGGCCCGCTCGCCCGAGGTGCCGGCGCTGGTGTCGCAGCTGACCTGGAGCCCCGACGGTCGCCAGCTCGCGTTCGCCGGCGGCGCCGGCACGGTCTGGGTCTGGCGCGTGCCCACCGACGGCAGCGCCGGACTCGCCGACTTCACCGCCTGCGCGTCGCCACTGCGGCTCGACGACTCGGTGCTGACCGCGAACGAGTTCGAGCCGGCCCGCTGTCACGGGCTGCCGCGCCCGTAGACAGCGCACGGCGCGGCCCGGACAGCCCTTCGACTGGTCGCCGCGGGGGTGGCCGTGCGACCGTCGGCCGATGACGCCTCACGGACTGGTGATCCGCGCGCTGGCCGAGGACGAGGTCGACGCCCACCGCGCGAGCATGCTCGATGCGTTCGGCGCCGACCCGGCCGGCGATCCCGACGGCGGCGCGCGCCTGCGGACCCTGCTCGATCGGTCGCGGACGTTCTGCGGATTCGACGGCGCGGCGATCGTCGGCACCTGCGCGACCTGGACGATGACGCTGGCGGTGTGCGGCGGCACGGTGCCCATGGCCGGCCTGACCCAGGTCAGCGTGCGCTCGACCCACCGCCGGCGCGGCCTGCTGCGGGCGATGATCACCGCCCACCTCGACGACGCCGCGGCCCGGGGCGAGCCGGTGTCGGGGTTGTGGGCCTCGGACGCGCCGATCTACGGCCGCTTCGGCTACGGGGTCGCGGTCGAGGGTGACGAGCTCGGGGCCGGGCCCGACGACGGCTTCGCGCGTGGCCGCGACCTCGACCAGCTCGAGCTGCTGACCGACGACCAGGCCGCCGCCACCCTGCCCGCCCTCTACGATCGCGGCCTCGGGCTGCGGCCGGGCATGTTCAGCCGCACCGCCGACTGGTGGCGGACCCGGCGGTTCGCCGACCGGCCCGATCAGCGACGCGGCCGCAGCGCGCGCCGCCACGTCGTCAGCCTCCGCCACGGCGCCCCGACCGGCTACGCGGTCTATCGCCAGCAGCTGCACTTCGACGACGGCCGCCCGGCCGGCACCGTCGACATCGAGGAGCTGCTCGGGTTCGACGCGACCGCCGAGGCCACGCTGTGGCACCACCTGACCCACCTCGACCTGTTCCCGAAGGTGTCGTGGTGGAACGCGCCGACCGATTGCCTGGCGCCGTGGATGGCCACCGATCGGCGTCGCGTGACCCGCCGGCAGCGCGCCGACACGCTCTGGCTGCGGATCGGCGATGTCGGCCGCGCGCTGGCCGGCCGGGCCTACCTCGACGACGGCGCGCTGGTGCTCGCGGTCGTCGACGCGATGTCCGGTACCCGGACGAGCTGGCAGCTCACGGTCACCGCCGGCCGGGCCACATGCGTCGCCACCGACGCCGGGCCCGACCTCGAGCTCGACCAGGCCGCGCTCGGCGCGATCTACCTCGGCGGCACCAGCCCGTCGTTGCTCGCCGGCACCGGCGCGATCCGCGGCGGCCCGGCCGCGCTCACCCTCGCCGACCGCCTGTTCCGCTGGCCGGTCGCACCCTGGTGCGCCGAGATCTTCTGAACGGAGCCACACGGCTCGAGAGCCATGTGACTGCGTTCAGGTCCAACCGCTCCGCGGTCGGACTGTCGATCGCTCCTCGCCACCGACGGCAGAGCCGTCGATGGCAGCGGTCGCTGTACCGAGCGCGCGGACTCCCGCGCGCCAGAGATGGTGCTCGCCCTCACCGCGACCGCGCAGCCTTCGCGTTCTGGGCCCAGCTCGTCACCGACCAGAACCGGTTGTGCCAGGTCCGGTCGTTGATGCGTGCGATGGTCGCCTGCGCGTCCGCGGTCCGGCCCAGCGCCAGCTCGACCTGCGCGGCGCGCATGAGCCAGGTCGGGTTGGTGGCGTCGATGGCGAAGGCCCGGCGCCAGAGCCCCAAGGCCCGCTCGAGCTTGCCCTGGCTCTCGAGCACCTCGGCGGCGCCCTGGAACGACGGGCCCTCGCGCGGCGCCAGATCGATCGGCGTCGACAGGTAGCGCCAGCCCTCGTCATCGCGGCCGACCGCGAACAGCAACTCGCCGAGCTGACGCTCGCGGCCGGCGGCGTCGGGATCGAGCGCGCGCCAGTCGCGACCCGCGGCGAGCGCGGCGTCGACTGCCTGATCGCGGGCCGGCCCGGTCGCGGCCTTGGCGGACCCCGCGTACAGGCGGATCAGGCGGCCATACTCGACGCGCAGGGCCGACAGCGCCACCGGGCCGTCGCCCTCGGCCTTCATCGACTCGGTCAGCAGGCGCGCGGCCTCGGGGTAGTCGCCCTGCTGCTCGGCGAACTGGCTGGCCAGCAGGATCAGCGGCGCGCTGCGGGGCTGGCGGGCGCGCGCGGTCGTCAGCAGCGTCCGGGCCCGGTCGACGCGGCCGGCGGCGAAGGCCTCGATGACCACCCCGTGGAGCGCGTCGGCGTCGTCGCCGGCCAGGGTCAGCGCGCGATCGAGCGCGGCGTCGACGTCGTCGCTCGGCCCCAGGCGCGCGGCCCGGGCGAACGCCATCACGTGGTCATAGTCGCCGGCGGCGAGGACCCGCTGCTTCCACGCCGCCATCGCCAGGTTCCAGCCGACCTCGCCGCGCGCACTGGCCACCACCTGGGCCCGGGCGTTGCCGTCGATCGCCGGCGGCGGCGCCGACAGCTCGACGTCCTCGAGCAGCGCGACCCAGCGATCGCCGGCGTCGGGCCGCGCCGTCCGGCCGTAGCCGCGGACGTAGCCCGCGAACTGGGCGGCCTCGAGCCGGGCCTGGTTGCGCCAGCGGCCGACCGCGACCCGATCGAGCGCGGTGATCGCGTCCGGGTTCTGCCAGTAGAAGGTCTGGGCCAGCCGCCGGGCGGCGACCATGCCCAGCAGCTCGCTGGGGTGGCGATCGAGCACGCGATCGAAGGCCGCGCGCGCCGCCGGGTACGAGCCGCGCTCGATCGCCTGCAGGAGCGAGCGGTGCGCGGCCAGGGTGGCGACCAGCCCGTCGCTGCGCGTGGCCAGGTCGGCGAAGCTGGTCACGCCCTTGGTCCGGCCGTCGCGCAGCGCGATCGCGGCGGTGAAGTAGTCGGCGATCGCGCCGCCGCCGCCGGTGAGCGCGGACCGGCTGGTCGGATCGAGCCAGGTGACCGCGCCGCCGACCAGCACGCGCTCGGCGGTCGCCAGCGCACCGGCCGCGGCCAGCTCCCGCGCCACCTGGGCCAGGACGCCGAGGTTGCCGGTCGCCAGCGCCGCCGCGGCTCGCTGGTGCTCGAGCCGGCGCCAGCCGGGCGCGGCCGCGGCCTGGCCGTCGAGCACCCGCCGCCAGTGGCCGTCGGCCCGCAGCGGCAGGTCGATGGTGACGTCGGCCGGCGCGGCGCTGGCCACGGTCAGCGTGTCGTCGACGTGGTACTCGACCGCGATCGTCCGGCCACCGGCGGTGACGTCGAAGCCGGCGCCGGCCCGGATCGCGGTCATCACCGTGGTCGCGGTGCCGTCGACGATCCGGCGGGCCGCGGCGATCGTGCCGTCATCGGCGAGGTCGAGCTCGGTGATCGCGCCGGCGCCGCGGGCCGGGGCCAGGCGAATCGTCCGGGTTCCGGACAGGGTCACTGTGTACCAGCGGGCCAGGTGCTCGGGCCGCGGCGGCAGCAGCGGCACCAGGGTGCCGAGCAGCGCCGGCTCGTGATCGCCGACCAGGCGGATCGCCGCGAGGCCGAGGTCCGGGTAGCTGGTGGTCAGGGTCGCGCCGTCGGCGGTCAGGACCTCGCGGACCCCGGTGTCGAGGGTGCGCGACCGCTGGATGCGGCCCGCGCCATCGACCACCACCTCGGCGCCCTGGTCCCAGCGCCAGCGGCCCGGCCGCAGCGTGGCGCGCGCGGTCGCCAGCGCGCGGCGGGCGTCGTCGGTGATCGAGCCGGTGTCTGCGCCGGCTGCGTCGTCGAGTTCGTCGGCCAGATCGTCGTAGGAGGTGCGGGCCAGCCCGGGCAGCCAGGCGGTGAGGTCGTCGAGCCGCCAGTCGGTCGAGCTGTAGTACGCCAGCGACATCGCCAGGCCCTGCTCGGGGCTCAGGTCACTGACGCCGTTGTCGAGGGCATCGTCGAAGCGCTCGCGCGAACCACGGCGGGCCAGGAGGCCCGAGCGGCCCGCGCCGTCACCGTAGAGGCCGGTGGCGTCGCCCTCCTCCGCCCCCGCCTTGTAGTCGACGGTGTGGGAGGCGATCGGCTGCTGCTCGAGCGCCTCGGTGCCGGTCGCCAGGTTGCTGGCCTCGCCCCAGTCGGCGTTGGACTTCTTGGCCTCGACGGCGGCGGTCGGGTCGGCGTCGTCGACGTCGGCGCTGGCGCGGTCCTCGGCCGGCTCGGCCATCGGCACGGTGGGACCGGCCGCGGCGTTGCCACCTCCGCCGCGGGTGGCGCCGGACATGCCGTAGCCCTGGCCGGTACCGGTCATCGGCGCGTCGCCGACGCCGGCCGCGTGGCCGACGGTGCCGAGCTTGCCGAGGCCGATCGTGCCGCCCAGCGCAAAGCCGGCCGACTCGAAGTCCTTGTTGGCGTCGCGGGTCACGGTCGCGGTCGCCACGATCCCGTTGCCGCTCACCATCGACGCCGGCCAACGCCACAGCGGGCCGTCGTCGGTGATCGGCGCGCTGACCGGCGCGACCGCGACGGTGGCGGGAGTGACGTACGGCGCCCAGGTCAGGCCCGAGCCCTTGCTCACGCCGTACTGGCGGTACATGGCGTCGTTCTCGAGCACCAGCAGCGAGGTGTGCTGCGACAGCAGGAAGTGGGCCCGGCCGAGCGCGACCATCTCGTCCTTGCGGGCGTGGTACGCCGCGATCGCCCGGTCCTCGTCGGAGGCACACGGCGTGGTCGTGCACGGCGCCAGCGCGCGATCGCCGGCGGTGACCAGCGCCTCGAGGCGGCGCTCCGCCCACAGCCGCGGCAGGTAGCCGGCATCGCCGGGCGCGCGCGCCAGGTCGGCGACCGCGTAGGTCCGCTGCCAGGGCTGACCGGCGAGCAGGCCGCGCACCGTGACCGCGGTCAGATCGTCACGGACCGGGGCCTGGACCACCAGCTCGACGTCCTCGCCGGCCGCGACCTGGCGGCTGCGCAGGTACGGCATGACCCGCTCGGCGTCGCCGGGCTGGCCCGCGGTGGCGCCGGCCGTCGAGACCGAGGCGACCAGCCCGGTCAGGCGCGGCGTGTACAGCGCCGCGACCACGTCGAGCGCGCGCCAGGCCAGATCGTCGCCGAGGTCGATGTGGGTGGCGAGGCCGCCGCTGGCGTCGGCCAGGGCGTCGAGGGTCGGCAGGTCGACGCCGTCGCCGACCCCGAGGCCGATGAACGTCGCCCGGCCGCCGGCCAGCGCGTCGCGCAGCGCATCGATCGTGCGGCGCTCGCCGGTGGCGGTGCCGTCGCCGACGTAGACCACGTAGCCGGCGTCGCCGTCGAGCAGCTTGGTGGCGCCGGCCAGGGCCTCGGCCAGGTCGGTCTCGCCGAGGCCGCCGTCGGCGGCGAGGAACCGAGCGAGCGCGGGGCGATCGATCGCCATCGCGTCCTGCCACGCGCCGAACCGGCGGTGGGTGGCGTCGAACGCGATCACCATGACCTGATCGTGCTCGTCGATCTCCTGGACCAGGTGGTCGATCAGCTCGGCCTGGGCTCGCCGCTCGGTGACGCCGCGCGAGGCGCTGGTGTCGTCGAGGACGATCCAGCGGTGCGGGCGACCGGCCGGCGCCACCGCGGCGCCGAGGTCGGGCCGGGTCCGGACCAGGAGGTAGCGCTTGCCGTCGCTGATCGCGGTGGCGGCGGTGGCGGCCGGCGCGCCCGGCTGGCGGATGCGCAGGATCAGCGAGTCGCCCAGCTTCTCGCCGTGGGCGCGGTAGCTGACGGTGGCGTCGGCGCCGGTGCGCTCGACGGTGATGGCGTGGCTGGGCGAGGCCAGCTCGCAGCCGCCGCAGCCGACGACCCGGACGTGCAGATCGACGTCGGCGACCGGGGTCTCGAGGTCGGGCAACGGCACGGTGAGCGTGACGTCGTCGTAGGTCCGGGCTAGCGGCTGGGTGTAGGCCAGGATCACACGCTTGTCCTGCTGCGGCGGCAGCGGGAAGATCCGCAGCGAGACCTTGGCCGCGCCCTGCTGCTCGAGCAGCGCCGGATCGCGGCGCTGGTAGACGACGTCCTCGTAGATCCGGCGGGCCGCCATCCGCTCGACCACCGCCGACTCGTTGAGGTGGCCGTCGACGTACATCGCCAGCCGGGCCACCGCGGCGTCGGGCGGCAGCGCGAACTTGTAGACGCCCTCGAGCTGCTGCGGCTGGGGGTTGAAGAAGGTCTGATCGAGCGCGACCCGCGCCACCTGGTTCTCGAGGTGGACGTCGACGGTCAGGGCCCGCAACGGCAGCGGGAACTCCTGGTCCTGGAAGATCGGGTTGCGGGCGATCAGCACGCCGGACCGGGCCGGCAGCGCGGGCGGCCGCTCGTCCTTGCGGCGCCGCTCGGCCACCCAGCTCACCAGGTGCGACAGCCGCGGCGCCGGCCGGCGCACCGGCCTCGCGTGGGCGGTCATCGTGCCCTCCTCGCCGGCGTGGATGATCTCCTCGCCGCCGCTCGAGCGCATCGCGACCGCGCCGCGCAGCACCGACGCCACGGTCTGGTCGGCGTCGGCCTCGACCACGAACCGGGTGCCGAGCACCGTCAACTCGCCGGCCGCGGTGTCGACCGTGAACGTGCCCTGGCCGGGCACGACGTCGAGGAAGACCTTGCCGGTGATCCGGACCCGGCGCGGGCCCAGCTCGCGCAGGCTGCCGCCGTCGCCGAGCTCGGCGATCGAGCCGTCGGCCAGGGTCAGGGTCGTCGACGGCGCGTTCGGCCCGTCGGCCCCGACCCCGACCGCGACCGGGGCGGCGCCCGAGCCCGGGCCCGGGCCATGACCGACGCCGATGATCGCCGCGATCGCGACCGCGCCGGCGGCCGATAGCGCCAGGCCCCAGCCGACCATCGTCACCCGCGAGCGCGGCGCCTGAGCTGCGACTGCGCCCCGCGCGATCAACGTCGCCCGGATCCGGGTCCGCGCGGCCGGCGCGATCGTCGCCGGATCGCCAGCCTGACCGAGCAGGGTGTGGAGGTTCTGATCGAGGACGTCGTCGCCGTCGCGGCGCGGCGAGTCGGTGGTGGGCTTGTCGGTGGTGGTCATCACGAGACCTCGCTGAGCGCGTGGCCCAGGGTGGTGAAGGTTTCCTTGAACGCGCGCCGGGCCCGGGCCAGGAGCGACTTGGCGGCGTCGACCGAGAGGTCGAGGTCGCGGGCCAGGTCGTCGAGGCTCTTGCCGTCGACGTACTTGCCGATCAGCGCGAGCCGATACGGCGCGGGCAGGTGGGCGATGGTCATGTGGACTAGATCGCGGGTCTCGGCCCGGGCCAGGATGTCGCCGGGCAGGGGCGACTGCTCGAGGGCGTCGTAGAGCTGGGCCAGGGACGAGTCGATCCGCTCCCACCGGGCCACGACGTCGTCGCTGCGCCGGTGCGCGCGCAGGTGATCGCGGATCACGTTGCGCGACAGCGTGGTCAGCCAGCTCGCGAACGTGCCGCGGCCAGCGTCGAAGTCGGCGGCCTGATCGAGCGCACGCGCGAACGTGGCCTGGACGACGTCCTCGGCCAGATCGGCGTCGCGCCCGACCCGGTAGAACACGAAGGCGTAGAGGCCATCGACGTGCTGGTCGTAGAGCGTGCCGATCGCCTCGCCATCGCCGCCCTGCGCCGCGCGCAGCAGCGGAGGTGGTCGGCGGCGGAACAGCCGGGGCAGGAGGCCGGCGAGCGGGAGGCTCATGAGCGCGTCATGGGTGATGGTGTCCGGAGTCCGTGGATCGATCGGGCCATGCCAGGACTGTCATCGGCTCGGCCGCGGGTGTCGCGCCCGATCGCGGATTTCGTCCGCCGGGTCCCACCGGGCCGGCCCGGACGGCGGCCGCGGGGCGAAACCTCGAACCTCCAGCCGGGGTTGCGATATCGTCGGGCCATGCAGTTCGGTCGACGATCGGTCGTGTGGTTGTCGATGGTGGCTCTGGTTACGGCCGGTTGCGGCAACGGGTCGGGCGACGACGGCGGCGGCGGCGGCTCCGATGCCCGCGCCGACGCGACCGCCGATGCGGCCGTGGTCGACGCCGCGGTGATCGACGCGACGCCGACCGACGCGACCCCGACCGACGCCGCCACCGACGCACCGACCGACGCGCCGGTCGACGCCGCCACCGACGCCGCGATCGACGCGATGGACACCGATCCGACGCTGTGCGCCACGCCGGTCGACGACGGCTGCGGCCCCTCCGAGGTCTGCGGCAACGGCGTCGACGACAACTGCAACGGCGCGGTCGACGAGGCCTGCGCGTGCAGCAGCGGGTCGGTCCAGGCCTGTCACCGCGGCCCACCCGGCCGGCGCGGGGTCGGCGCCTGCGTCGACGGCATGCAGACCTGCATGGGCACCGGCGCGGTCCCGACCTGGGGCCCGTGCACCGGCGGCATCTCGCCGGTGCCCGAGACCTGCGACCATCAGGACAACAACTGCAACGGCTGCGTCGACGACGACCCGACCTGCACGGTGGTCGCGCTGGCGTGCCCGGGCCCCGGCGACCTGCCCGACGGCCAGCCGTTCCAGAACTACGTCATCAACGGCGCCGGGTTCTTCACCGGCATGGTCCAGTCATGGCAGTGGGACGTCACCGGCGGACCGTGTGACCAGCTCTTCCTGACCACGACCAATCCGCTGACCCAGAGCTTCACGCTCGCCGGCCAGAACACCTCGAGCCTGACCTTCCGCCCGAGCCTGTCCGGCGACTACACCGTCCACGTCCGGATCACCGCCGTCGGCGGCATGGTCTACGACTGCACGTTCATCGTCCACATCGGCGGCCCCGGGCTGCGGGTCGAGCAGTGCTCGGACCGGACCTCGTCGACGGACATCGACCTCCACCTGCACCGACCCGACACCACCACCCAGTGGGCGACCCTGGCCAACGGCACCACCAGCCAGGACGACTGCCACTTCCGCAACTGCAAGTCGACCGCGAACCCGGCGGTCACGTGGGGCTACGCCAACAGCCCGCTGGCCGAGTGCGTCGGCGGCCCCGAGGGCGTGCAGTGGCAAGCCCTCGGCTTTTGCCGCAACCCGCGCCTCGACATCGACAGCATCGACGTCAACGGTCGGCCGGAGAACATCAACGTCGACACCCCGCAGAACGGCGGCACCTACCGGGTGATGGTCCACTACTGGGCGGGCAGCGGCGCCGCCCACCCGCTGGTCAACGTCTACTGCGGCGGCCACCTGCGCGGCACCTACGGTCAGGCGCCCGACGTGGTGCCCAACTTCGACTCGTCGGGCTCGACCACTGGCGACGTCTGGCGCGTCGTCGACGCCACGCCGGCGGTGGTTGGCGGCGTCACCACCGACTGCACGCTGGCCCCGCTCCACCCGCCGGGGATGGCCACCGGCTACTGGGTGTCGAACACCTGGACCTACTGACCGCGATGGCGACGATCGGTCGCACGGCGCCAGGCAACCGGCGGTGAGCGACGGCGGTCACACCGGTGTGCGTGGCACCAGCCTGGCCACTGCGGCGATCGCGGGCTCGGCGATCTTCCACGTCGGGCTGCTGGCCGCGCTCGACCTGGTCGACGACCACGCGCCCCGACGGGCGACGCTGGTGACCCCGCGCCTGCTCCTCGAGCCGCTACCGGCACCGCCGCGCTCGCCGCTCGCCGACGCGATCCCGATCGAGCTCGTGATGATGGCGCCGCCGGCCGCAGCCACGTCCACCGCGCCGGTCGCCCCGCCGGTCGCCCCGCCGCCGACGGCCGCCGCGCCGCTGCCCCATGATCGGTCGGCCCCGCCGGTCGCAGATGGCGCGATCGCGCCGGCACCGTCCGCGATCGCCGCCACCCTCGATCCCGGCACGTCCACCGCGGTCGAGCCGGCGACCGGCCCCGAGGAGCCGGGCCTGCTGTCGATGCGCACCGCGCCGCGCGGGCTGCGGCCGATGATCGATCCCTGGCGCGCCCACCTGACGGTCGCGGCGCCCGATCCGTCGAGGCAATTGCCTGATCCGCCGGAACCGAGCGGGCTGCTCCACTCCGACGGCGGCGGCACCTTCCGTACCGTCGAGCCCGGCTTCGTCGGCCACGTCGCCGCCGACGGCCGGATCTCGTTCGAGGACAAGCCGTCGTTCACGATCCACGTCAACGTGCCGCGACCGCGCAAGATCGCGCGCGCGATCGGCCAGGGCCTCGAGCGCTGGTTCGATGATCCCGAGGCGGCGATCCGGGCCGGCGTGCCCGACCCCGACGTCGCCCGCGGCGACAGCGCGACCGAGCAGCAGAAGCCCGACCACAGCAACCCCGAGGCGACGATCCTGCCGATCATCACCGGCGGCTTCGACGCCACCGACGCGGTGATGCGGATGGCCGGCATGGATCCCTACGCCTCGGCCAAGCTCAAATGGATGGACGAGACCCGCGACGAGCGCCTGCGGCTCCGCCGCACCCACCGGCTGGCCGCGCTGGGCCAGAGTACCCAGAGCATGCGCCGCAACCTGGCCCGGCTGTGGGCCCGGCCCGACCTCGACGACGCCGCCCGCCGCGCCGCACTGTTCGAGCTGTGGGACGACTGCTTCGAGGACGGCGACGACGCGGTGATCGCGGCGTGCACGCGGACCCGCGCGGCGGTGCTCGGCTTCATCCGCGGCCACCTGCCCGTCGGCTCGCCGACCGCCTACACCGCCGACGAGCTGCGCGCGCTCAACGGCCGCCGCGTGTCGTCGACCCCGTTCGCCCCCTACGACTGACCGTGAGGCGCGCAGGGCGCCGGGCCCCACCACGGACGGTCGCGGGGGCGGCGGCGGGTCGACGCCGGCCAGGGCGCGCGCTACACCGCGCCATGCCGCTCGATCACTACGTCACCCTCGGTCGCTCGGGGCTGCGGGTCACCCCGCTCTGCCTCGGCGCGATGACCTTCGGCAAGGAGTGGGGCTGGGGCTCCGAGCCCGAGGAGGCCAGGCGGTTCCCGACCGACATGCTCGGCATGGTGCCGACGATCACCTTCGGCGGCACCACCGTCGACGGTCAGCCCTCGGCCCGCTGGTCGCAGGCGCCGCAGTCCGACGCCGAACTCTTCTGACGCCGGGCTCGAGCTGGCCGACGATGGATGGGTCCGCGTGCGTGGTGTGTGGCGCGGTCGCGGCGCCGGCCGAGGTCGCGACGGTGCCGAGCAACGTGCGCGCGTTCGCCGCCGAGGTGTTCGCGCTCTGGCGATGCGCGCGCTGTCGCTCGATCCACGCCCGCGACCAGGTCGACCTCGACCGCTACTACCGCGACTACCCCTTCGCCCGGGCCCGGCCGTCGCGGATCACGCGCTACTTCCACGGCCGGCTATGGCGCCGGGTGCGCGCGGCCGGCGCACGGGCCAGCGATCGGATCCTCGACTACGGCTGTGGCCGCGGCCTGCTGGTCGCCGAGCTGCGCCGGCGCGGCGTCGATGCCTGCGGCTACGACGCCTACGATCCCGAGTTCTCGGATCGTGCGGTCCTGGCCGGGCGCTACGACGCGGTGATCGCGCAGGACGTGATCGAGCACGTCGCCGATCCGATAGCGCTGCTGACCGAGCTCGGCGCGCTGGTCCGGCCCGGTGGGCTGGTCGCCATCGGCACGCCCGACGCCGCGGCCATCGACCTGACCCGGCTCGACCGGTGGCGACACACGTTGCACCAGCCCTACCACCGGCACCTCGTGGCCCACCCCGCGCTGGTGGCCGCCGCCCTTGCCCGCGGCTGGCGCGTCGTTCGCCACGACCGGCGCCCGTACACCAACACCTGGGTGCCCACGCTCAACCAGCCCTACCTGCTGCGCTACCTGCGCGCGGTCGACGACACGCTCGACGTCGCGTTCGAGCCGCCGCGCTTCCGCTGGGCCATGCTGACGCCGGCGGCGCTGGTCGACGCGATGGTCGGTGCCTTGCGCTGCCCCCCCGGCGACGGCCTGACGGTGTTCGCGACCGCTCGAGCGAGTTGAGGATCCGAGCGGGCGGGGCCGGATCGCGCGCGACTCACGACCCTGGCGGTAGCTCGCGCGGGCGGCGGCGCGCGACCGAGCGGCGCGCGAGATCCGCGAAGCCGTCGCGACCGTCGCCGAGCACGCCGGCGACATCGTCGGTGCCGGCGCGGACCGCGGGCCGGCGCTCGCGACCCGCGACCCAGCCGATCGCGCTGCCGATCGCCCGCACCGCGGTCATCGCCACCATCATGCCGACCCAGCCACCGGCGGCGAAGCCGAGCATCACCAGCCGCAGCAGCGCGCCGAGCGGCTCGGGCACGCTGGTGAAGATCGGCCGGGCCCGGCGCCGCGCGATCGACGCGCCGCCGTCGACCTTGGCCAGCGCGCGCTCGTCGCGACCGTCGCGCGCCTCGCGCTTCGGCTCGTCGTTGCCGGCCTTGGCCTTGGCGAGCAGCGCGACCACGTCGCGGGCGCGCTGCGGCCGGTGATCGGGATCGGGCTCGACCATGGCCTCGAGCACGCCGCGCAGGCCCGGCGCCATCGCCGGCAGCGCCTTCGCCAGATCCATCTTCAGGCCCTTGCGCGGCAGGTCCTCGGGCTCCTGGCCGCTGGCGAGCGAGACGATCGTGGCGCCGAGCGCGTACAGGTCGGTCGCCGGCGTGGCCTGGCCGTGGAGCTGCTCGGGCGCCATGTAGCCGTAGGTGCCGACCAGGGTCGAGCCGCCGCTGCCGCTGTCGGCGACGCCGCCGAAGTCGACCAGCGACACCGTGCCGTCGCGATCGCGGACCAGGTTGGTCGGCTTGAGATCGCGGTGGACCACCGGCGGCGTACGGGTCGACAGGTAGTCGAGGATCTCGAGCACGCGAATCAGGATGTCCCGCAGCTCGACCTCGGACAGCCGCTGGCGGCGCCCGACCTCGCGCAGGTTATCGCCCGGCATCCGCTGCATGATCAGGTTGAAGGTGCCCTTCGGCTCCTCGACCGCGCCCAGCAGCCGCGGCACCCCAGGGTGACGGAGCTGGCCGAGGACCTTGACCTCGCGCTCGTGCAGCTCGAACGACTTCCAGCCGGCGCCGAGCTTCACCCGCTTGACCACGACCTCGATCCGGCGCGCGACCTCGACGCCGAAGTAGGTCTCGGCCTGCGCGCCCGCGCCCAGCCGCGCCCCCAGCCGCCAGCGGCCGGCCAGCAGCGGTCCGTCGCCGACGCCCTTGCCGCCGTCGCTCGCGAGCCCGGGCTCGGCCATCAGGCCGCGGCTCGCAAGGTGAACAGCGCGACCTCGGCCCGGGTGCCGTCGCCGACCCGGACCCGCACGCCCGAGAACCCGATGCCGGGCGTGACGTACAGCCGGCTGGCGCGCGGCAGCGAGTAGAACCCGCGTCGGTAGCGTCGGCCCATGCGGTGGATGATGCGATCGGTGACGCCGGGCAGGAAGATCTGGCCGCCGTGGGTGTGCCCGCTGAGGATGAGATCGGCGCCGCGCTCGGCCAGGCCGGGCGCCTGCTCGGGGCAGTGACACAGCACGACCCGGGTGCCGACAGCGGGGACCCCGGCGAACGCGTCGTCGAGGTCGTGGTGGCGGGTCACCGGATCGTCGATGCCGATCAGGTGCAGCGGCGCGCCCCGCACCATCGACGTCGTGTGGCGGTTGCGCAGCACCTCGTAGCCCTGGCCGTCAAGCGCGCGGGCCATGTCGGTCGCCGAGGTGAAATAGTCGTGGTTGCCGAGGGTCGCGACCACCCGACCGGCGCGCAGGCCGGCGAGTTGCTCCCGGGCCAGGTCGATCTCGCGCCGACGCCAGCACACGTAGTCGCCGGTCAGCGCGATGACGTCGGCGGCGGCGCCGGTGGCGAGATCGATCGCCGCCCGCACGTGCTCGACCGGCGTCAGATCGCCGACGTGGACGTCGGACACCTGGGCGATGGTCACCCCGTCGTGGCGCGGGTCGAGGCCGGCGATCGCCACCTCGTGGCGCGTGAGCACCGGCATGCGACCGCGGGGCTGGGCCATGGCTGCGGCAGTGTAGCAGCGCGGCGGCGATTGCCCGTGGGTTGGGCCTTGGCAGCGCGAACCCGTCGAAAGGTCACAGGGTTGGTCAGAATCAACCCTGTGTTGTCGATCGATCGGGCCGGCGCTGGAGTGCCGGTCCGATCTCGACAGGCCGACCCCGGCCCGAGCTGCGCTCGGATCCTCGGGTTGCGGGTGCCGGATGGGCCTGGCACATTGGGAGAGCCCATGGCGCAACCAGCGTTGGCCGACGCGCGCATCTCCTGTCCCGTCTGTCGTGCGCCGGTGCACCCGATCGCGGGTCGCTGCAAGCACTGCAAGGCCGACCTGGTGCGAATGCGCGGTGGCAGCACCGGCGCCGGCGAGACCCCGGTCGCGGTCCCGACGCTCGGCCCGGGTGGCGCGCCCGCGGCGGCGCCCCTGCCTTTGCCCGGCGGGCGTGGCGGCGCGGCCATGCCGGCCCTGACCGCGGTGCCCGCGAGCACGGCGGCTCCGCACCTGGCGTTGCCGGGCGCGCCCTCGCCCGCGGCGTTACCGGGGCCTGGACCGAGGCTGGCGCTGCCGGCCGCCAGCGCGCCGCCGACCGCGATCGCGCCGTCGTCGGGATCGACGTCGTATGCGCGGACCCGCCGGTGGAGCCAGCGCTGGCCGCTGGCGGTCGCGATCGTGGCGGCGCTGGCCATCCTCGCCAGCCTGGCGATGCTGCTGTTCAACGGGCCGAAGAAGCCGAAGACGCTGCGGCCGCTCGGCCCGGCGCCCGAGCGGATGGACACCGATGTCGGGCCGCCGCCACCACCCGCGCCGACACCGCACGCGCCCTCGACCACGCCGCCTCCGCCCGTCGGGCCCCAGGGCACGGTGCCCGGCCCCGGTGCGCCCAGCGACCCGAGCGATCCCTTCGATCCACCCGCGGGCAGCGGCGCCGGCGTCGCCCCCGCGGATCCCGCTGCGCAGGGCGGCGCCCCCCATGCGCCGGGCGCGATCCCCCGCGTCGATGACGTCGGCGGATTCCTCGGCGCCGCGATCGACCTCGGCTGCGAGCGGGTGCTGGCCTGCACCAGCGCCTCTGCCGACGCCCAGGCGCTGTGCAGCCAGGCCCGGGCGATGCGCGACTCGGCGGCCGCCGCGCTCGGCCTCAGCTGCACCCACTTCGACGCCGCGTCGGCGCAGTCCTGCCTGGGGGCGATCGCGCGCATCCCCTGCCCCGGCAGCGGCACCACCGACCCGTCCAAGCTGGCCTCGCTGCTGATGGGTGTCCCGGCCTGCGCCCGGGTCTGCGGACCCTAGCCAGCCGATCTACAATGACTCTGGGTGTTCGGGGTCACGCGTGGAGGATCGGGGTCTGCCGCCCTCCGTCCGTCGGCCCAGGCAATGCGCGACCGGTTTCGACATTCCTCGACCCGGGCTGAAAACAGGTCCGCGCGCCGGCGCCGCGCTATCTTCCGTCCGTGCATCGCGCCCTCATCGCCGTCGCCAGCCTGTCGCTGGTCGCCTGTCGCGGTGATCGCGCGACCGCTCACAAGGTCCCCGCCGACGCGGAGGCCGCGACCGCCGCCGTCGGTCCGCCCAGCCGCATCATCGATCCGCCGACGGTGCTGCCGCTGCCACGCTTGCCCACGCCGCGCCTCCTGCGCGACGAGCTGGTCGATGCCGGCCGCGGTCCTCGCCGCACCCTGCGCTACCACCTCGAGGCCACCGCGCGCAGCGTGGTCGCCACCGCCCGTATCACCAGCCACACCTACGACGTCGCCTGGGCCGATCCCATCGCGCTGGCCCCGGTCATCGAAGGTTTCGAGGTCGCGCCAACCGCGAGCGGGCCGATCCAGGTCCGCGGCCTGCCCGCCGAGCTGGTGCGCGACGGCCAGGCGGCGCCGGCGATCAGGGCCGCCGAGGCCTACCTCACCCGCTGGCGCACGCTGCTCGAGCGCCGCCGCGCCGATCTCACCGTCGACGACCGCGGCCGCTTCGGCGAGCTCACCCTGCTCGCCGATCCCGCGGGCGCGAACCCGGACGACGTCCGCGACGAGCTGGTCCAGCGCTGGGTCGGCCTCGCGGTGCCGCTGCCCGAGGCCGCGGTCGGCATCGGCGCGCGCTGGAAGGTCGTCACCATGCTGCGCACCGGCGGCGCGGCGGTCACCCAGACCGCGAGTTACCACCTGACCGCGATCGAGGGCGACCGCTGGGAGCTCGAGGTCCAGCTCGACCGGCTGGGTCGCCCCCAGGACATCGACGTCCCCGGCCTGCCCGCCGGGACCACCGCCCAGCTCGTCGCGCTGGTCCGCAAGGTGAAGGGCACGATCACGGTGTCAGCCACCTGCCCGCTGCCGATCGCCGGCACCCTCACCGCCGAGGTGCGCAGCCAGGCGCGATTCGTCAGCACGGCCGGCGTGCGCGATCAGTACAGCGAGGATCAAGCCACGATCACGCTGTCGTCGACGC
>JAYVSF010000721.1:0-3238 GCA_043775605.1 Myxococcales bacterium | reverse complement strand
CGCGCTGGTCCGCTGGTCCGCTGGCAGGCATTCCTCGCCGACGCCAACGGGGCCAAGCTGCCGGGCGACCGCGCGATCCGCTTCGAGCTGGTCGATGCGGCGGGCGTGGTCGTGCATGCCGCCGACGCAGTCGCGCACGACGCGTTCTCGGCGTCGGTCGACGTGCGGCCGCCGGCGGTGCCCGGTCGCTACACGCTGCGCGCCCGCTACGTCGACGGCGTCCGCGACTACGTCGGTGCGGAGACCGAGCAGACGTTCACGATCGATCCCTGACCTCGACGGTGCGTCGGTAGGGCAGGGTGACGGTGAACGGGCGGGCGAGATCGACGTCCTCGCCGGCGGGATCGATCGTGCCGGTCGGGAGGATGCGATCGAGGGCGGCGTGGGCGGCGGCGACGTCACGCGCGTCGGCCTCGAGGACGGCGGCGGCCGCGTCGATCACCGGTAGCGAGGCGGTCACCGCGGCGGCGAGGTGATCGGCGAACGTGCCCCACCGGCCGGCGAGGAAGACCGGGCGGGCGGCCTCCTTGGCGGCGGGCGGCGCGATCCGCCGGCCGAGCGGGGAACCGAGCAGCCAGGTGTGGGCGCGGTAGCCGCGGCCGAGGCCGGCGAATTCGCGCGCGGACGGTGCGCGGCCGAACGCGCGGCCGAACGCGGCGAGGAGCGGACGCGCGAGCGCCGGCCGATCGAGCTCGCCGGTGAGGTGGATGGTCAGGTGACGGCTGATGCCGGGGTCGCCCATCAGGTCGCGGCCCAGGTAGGCCTCGTGGAAGCAGATCGACTGGAACTTCTCGACCTCTCGGTGCGACGAGCGGTGATCGCCGTGGGGATGGGCGCGGGCCAGCGCGTTGATCAGCGGGTGGAGCGCGCGATCGATCGCGAGGTGCGACGCGAGGCCGAGCGCGATCGCGCCGAACGTCGCATCGTCCTCGGCGCGGGCGATGTCGAGCAAGGCCGTCAGCAGCGTAACCGCGCCGCCGTCGTGGAGGATCGCGCCCCACGGCGACGGCCGCGCCGCGATCCCGGCGACGTAGCGGACCACCTCGCCGACGTAGCGATCGAAGTACGGCAGGTCGACCAGCAGCGCGCCGAGCCGGGCGGCGTCCTCGTGACGGACGATCCGCCGGCGCGCGCGTGTCGAGCAGGGCCGGGACCGCGGCGGCGGTCGGGCGGGCCGCCGGATCGGCGTCGAGGCAGGCATGGATGAGCCGGTCCCAGCGCCCGTCGTCGGGCCCGCCAACGTCGCGCAGCCGCGGCGCGGCGCCGTGGATCCGCGACAGCGCGGTGCCGAGCGGACCGTCGCCGGTGAACGGCAGCTGGCCGGTGAGCAGCTCGAAGGCGACCACGCCGAGCGCGTAGATGTCGACGGCGGTGGTGACCTGGCGCGAGGTGAGCTGCTCGGGCGCCATGTACGCCGGCGTGCCGGCGAAGTCGGTGACGCTGACCCGGACGTCGCCCTCGTGGCGGGCCAGGCCGAAGTCGACGATCACGACCCGGCGTGCGGCCCCGTCGGTGTCGACCAGGAACACGTTGTGGGCCTTGAGATCGCGGTGGATGACGCCGACGTCGTGCGCGGCGGCGAGCGCGGCCGCCAGCTCGCGGACGATGGTCGCGACCTCGGCTGGCGGCAGCGGGCCCTGACGGGCCAGGCGATCGGCCAGCGTCTCGCCGTGCAGCCGCTCCATGGTGACGAACCGGCGGTCGCGATCGTCGACGCCGAGATCGAACAGTCGACAGATGCCGGGGTGGGCGACCCGGCGCGCCAGCACCAGCTCGCGGTCGAGCCGATCGCCGGCGTCGACGCGGTCGAGCGGCACGGTCTTGAGCGCGATCCGCTGATCGAGGGTGCGATCGTGCGCCTCGTAGACCTCGCCCATCCCGCCCCGGCCGAGCAGGGTCGTGATGCGGTAGCGATCGGCGACCAGCTCGCCGGGGGCGTAGACTTGGCCGGTCGCGCTCGCGGTGCGCCCTCGGGGACGATCCGGCTCGCCGGTGGCGGTGGCGTCGTGCTGCCGTGCGCGCTCATCGCCGGCGCCGTCGCGCTCGATCGCCCCGGGTCCGCATCGCCCGAGTCTATCAGGGGGCGGCGGGTGATCGTGTCGAAGAGATCGACGGCTGTCCGGTCAGGCCCAGCGGCGGTGGACCGCGCGCGCGGCGAGCGCGCCGACCGCGTCGACGCCGGTACACAGCGCGACCAGGCCGAGCGCGCGCGGCCGGTCGGGGCCACGCAGCGCGCGGGCGGTGCCCTGGACCGCGCGGGCGGCGGCTCGCGGTCGCGGGCGAGCGCGGGCCGCAGCCGCCACGGCACCGACACCGTCCACTGCCGGTATGGCGCCGACGACAGCACGTGATCCACCAGGTGGGCGGCGACGTCCGCCATGCGGCGACCTCGGCAGGACGGGCACACCGCCCGGCGCTTACACGAGAACGCGACCAGGCGATCGAAGCCGCAGTCGACGCAGCGGACGCGACAGAAGCCGTGGGCGAGCACGCCGCAGGCGAGGTAGTTACGCAGCTCGCGCTCGACGTGGCGAGGCACGCCGAAGCCGTGAGCGCTGCGAGTGCGGGCGTCGGCGAGGAAGCCCTCGAGGTGGTCGCGCACCACCGTGTGCAGCACCGTCGCCTCCGGCCGCCGCCGCTCGTACGCTGTCGTCCCGTTGGTCGCGACCACTGCCCGGCGCGGAGCACGTGGCGGGCCGGACGCGCCGGCCTGCGATCACGCGGACCTGGCCGCGGCCGCCGTCAGCATCCGGCCGGGCGCCGGACACGGCGTCCGGGAGCCGGACAGCGCCGGCCGGGCGCCGGACAGCCGGCGGTGGGCAAGCGCTGCCCGACGGCGTCAAGCTCCAGCACCAGCTGCGCGCGCTCCTCCGGCGGGAGCCGGAGTACCTGGTCGAGAAGGTTCGCCGTCGCCGCCACGCACCACGGTAGCACGCCAGGGGGAGCCTCGCTTCACGACCGCCACCTCGC
The DNA here is from genome assembly GCA_043775605.1 of Myxococcales bacterium. Classification (GTDB taxonomy): domain Bacteria; phylum Myxococcota_A; class Polyangia; order Haliangiales; family Haliangiaceae; genus UBA2376. The sequence continues at coordinate 268 of JAYVSF010000721.1, read as the reverse complement.
GTTCGAGACGAAGGTCCGTGCAGCTGTCGCGCCGGCGCTGAGCGCGATCGGCCCCCGGGGGCCGCACCGACACGATCGGCGGCGATCCGGCGTGCAAGCCGAAGACGAGCGAGCGTGGCCCAGCGGCCCGCGACGGCCGACCTCCACCGAGGGAACCCCGTCCCGACCTGTGGTCGGGGACTCAGTACGTCCAGCCGAGCAGGCCGAGGCCGATCACGTTCAGCACGATCGCGACCCCGTAGATCACGGCGATCGCGACCAGCTTGGT
>JAYVSF010000720.1:0-6696 GCA_043775605.1 Myxococcales bacterium | reverse complement strand
GGGAACATCGGCGCGCCCGGCGCCAGCCGGTCGAGGCCGCCGCGCACGTAGTCGATCACCGCGGCCTTCTCGTCGGGGTTGAGCAGGTCCATCTTGCCCAGCACGAAGATCATGCGGGCCCGCGAGCCGTCGAGGATGTGCGACGCCAGGAACTCGCGCTCGCTGTCCTTGAGCGCCTGGCCGGCGTCGAGCAGGAACAGCACGGCGTCGGCGCGCGGCACGTAGCCGTAGGTCACCTCGGCCCGCTGATCGTTGAGGTCGTTGACGCCGGGGGTGTCGACCAGCACGACGTCGCCGCGCAAGAGCTCGGCCGGGTAGCCCAGCTCGACGTAGGCGACGTCGCCAGCCTGACCGCCGGCGACCGTGACCCAGTGCTTGAGCTCCGACGGGATCAGGTCGAGCGACTGGCCGTTCTTGAGCATGACCCGGGCCCGCGGCACCGAGGCGTGGACCACGTGGTTGATGGCGGCGGTGGTCGGCGTGATCCCGGTCGGCAGGACGTCGTGGCCGAGCAGCGCGTTCACGAACGTCGACTTGCCGTGGTTGAACTCGCCGAGCACGACGACGTGGAACTTCTCGCCCTCGAGCTTGGGCACCCGACTGACCCGGATGTCGCGGGCCAGCGTGACCATGCCGACCGCGTCGGCGATGTCGGCCAGCTCGCGGTAGCGGACGAGCACCGCGGCCTTGGCCGCCTGATGGTGAGGAGGGAGCATGGGACCCCTAGAAGCTGCTCAGCAGATCGGCGACCTGCTTGTCGATGTCGTCGGTGCTGGCCCGGCCGGCGGGATCACCGCCGGTGAGCTGGGCGTAGAGCGCGCCGACGGCGAACGCCCGCAGCGCGGTGATGCGCTTGGGCAGGAGCGGGTGGGCGCGGAACATCTCGGTGGCGCGGCCGAGCCCGGACGATGCCGGCGGCGCCGCCAGGTAGCCGGCGATGTCGGCGTGGTCGGTGCCGAGCTCGAGCTTGACCATCGTCGCCAGGGTGACGTCGAGGCTGCGTGAGGCGATCAGCGCGGCCCGGTCGCAGGTGATCTCGGCCCGCCGGACCCAGGCCTTGAGCGGCACCAGCGCCGGCTGCACCATCCAGCGCACGAACACGAACGCCGAGTGGGTGAGGTAGTGGTGGGTCGTGGTGTAGCTGACGTGGCCGTTCTGGATGTGGCCGAGCTCGTGGCCGATCGCGGCGGTCAGCTCGTCGTCGGTCAGGCCCTGGGCGACGTCGGTGCGGAGCACGACGTAGGGCTGATCGTCGGTGCCGAGCGCGGTCAGCCGGGCGGCGAAGCTGGGCGGCGCCAGGTACACCGACGGCAGCGGGCAGGCGAGCGCGGTGGCGGCGCGCTTGGCGGCGCTCCACACCCGGGGCGCGTCCTCGGCCGCGGTCCGGGCCTCGCGCAGCAGCTCGTCCTTGGCCTTGTCAGTCCACAGCCGGTTGGTGGCCTCGATCGCCATCGCCACCGGCCGGGTGCCGACGAAGCTCCGGCGCAGCTTGCGCTCGCCGGCGAACGCGTAGGTGGAGCCGGTGTAGGCCCGGGCCGCCACCTCGCCTCGTCGCTCGGCGATGTAGCGCGCGAAGTCGAAATCGACCATGGCGGCAGTATGCCCCACGATCACCGCTTCTGCCTGGCGATGCGGCGACGGACCAGCAGCAGGGCCACCGCGCCGATCGCCACCGCGAACCACAGCGTCGCGAACCGGGTCACGAGCGTGGCCGCGGTCGCCGTGCCGCGATCGACGCCGACCGCGTGCTGGACCAGCAGCAGGGTCATCGCGCCCTCGGTGACGCCGAGCCCGCCCGGCAGGAAGCTGATCGCGCCGGCGATCGTGGTCGCGGCGTAGATGACCAGCGCCAGGCCGAGCGCGATGTCGGCGCCGGGGAACGCGCCGACGATCAGCGCGAAGCCCAGGCCCTCGGCCGCCCACGCGGCCATCGCCAGCGCGGTCGACCACAGCAGCACCGACGGTCGGCTGAGCGCGAGCAGGTCGGCGTGCAGCGTGTGCAGGCGCGGTCGCAGGGCCCGCAGCCGGGCCGGCCGGGTGACCAGGTCGATGACCGCGCGCGCCAGGTCGCGCCAGAGCAGGAAGCCGAACGCCAGGCCGACGACGATCGCGGCCGCGATCACGACCTCGCCGGCGACGCCGTGGACCGCGACGCCGATGGTGGCCACCGCCAAGAGCGCCAGCAGATCGTTGACCCGCTCGTTGATGACCACCGCGGCGCTGGTCGCGACCGGGACGTCCGCCAGTTCGCGCAGCAGGTAGCACTTGAGCAGCTCGCCGACCTTGCCCGGCGTGATCGCCATGCTGAAGCCGGCGACGAACACCAGCGCGCTGGTCCCCGACGGCACCATCACCCGGCGGTCGCGCAGGTAGAGCTGCCAGCGGACGAAGCGCAGCGTGTAGTTGACCAGCGCCAGGCCCAGCGCTGCCGCCAGCGCCCACCAGCCGAAGCCGTCGAGGCGGTCGCGCACCGTGCGGACGTCGCCGACCACGGTGATCGCGGCGACCACGGCGACCACGGCGACCATGGCGATCAGCACCTGGCGTGCGCGGCCGGCCATCGCGAGGTTTTACCTCATCGGCACCGGCGTCGGTCCCCGTGGGGTTCACCCGGATGCGGGCTTGACCGCGCGGCCGAGCGCGCCATAGCCTCTTGCCATGGCGAAGCCGCCCAAGACCATCCTGGTCGTCGACGACGATCCGGAGATCCTCAGCATGCTGCAGCTGCGCCTCGAGAAGCGCGGCTACAAGGTCCTCACCGCCAGCGACGGCAAGGAAGCGCTGGTGGTCGCCAAGCGCAGCCGCCCGGTGCTGATGATCCTCGACGTCATGATGCCGGCCAAGAACGGCTGGGAGGTCGCGCGCGCCCTCAAGCAGGATCCGGTGACTGAGGGCATCAAGGTCGTGATGCTGACCGCGATCGGCGCATCGGTGAACGAGATGACCTCGCCGCTGTACGGCGCCGACGCCTACCTCGACAAGCCGTTCAAGTTCGAAGACCTCGACGCGGCGCTGGCCAAGCTCCTCGACTGACGCCAGGCGGTCGGTGCCGCACCGGCCAGCGGGCGCGGCATGGTGGGGGGCCCTTAGCGCTCGAGGTGGATGCGGAGGGACTCGACCGCGCGCTCGATGCGCTTCGAGATCGCACCCGGCGACAGCGGGCTGCCGAGCGCGACCGCGATCTCGGCCGGCCGCAGCTCGTCGAGGAACCGCATCGCGACCAGCTCGCGATCGTCGCGGTCGAGGATCGCCATGGCGGTCATCACCCGGGCGGCCTCCTCCTTGCGGGCGAGCTGCGTGAACGGGGTCGACACCGACGAGCGGAACATCGGGTGCTCGGCGAGTTGCGAGTCGAGCGCGGCCCAGCTCCGCTCGCCGAGCGCGTCGGCGATCTTGTGGCGCGCGATGCCGATCAGCCAGCCGCGCGGGGCCTCGAGCTCGGCGGGCAGGCCGGCGGCGGCGAGCGCGGTCCAGACCTGGCTGCACACGTCGTCGATCTGGGCGGGCCGGTCGAGGCGCCGCCCGACGTAACCGCGCAGGTACCGCCGGTAGGTCTCGGCCATCAGCGCGATCGCGCTGCGCCCGTCGGCCCCCGCCGCGAGGCGCCGGATCTCGACGTCGGCCGAATCCGCATCCATGGCGTCATAGTAGTCCCTGACCGTCCGATATCATCCGCGCGTGGCCCTCGGGTGTGAGGAGGTGCGGATCGCGATCATCGCCGGTGCGCCCTCGGCGGCGGCGCTCGATCACGCCCGGGTCTGCGCCGGGTGCGGCTTCCTCGCCCGCATGTCGAGGCTGCGCGAGGCGGCCCCGGCGGCGGTCGACGGGCCGCTCGCCGAGGCGATGGCCGACCGCACCCTGGTGCTTGGCAAGTACCTGCTCGAGGCGCGCAGCGGTAGCGGCGGTCAGGGCGTCGTCTACCGCGCGACCGACGTGCTCGCGGCCGAGTCCGTGGCGCTCAAGGCGGTGCGGTTCGCGCCGGACGTGGCCGCGCGCATCGCCAGCGAGGTCCGCATCGCGCGCAACGTCCACCACGCCAACGTGTGCCGGGTCCACACGTGCGAGCAGCTCGGTGAGATCGCGCTGATCGTGATGGAGCACGTCGACGGCGGCACCCTCGCCGAACGCCTCACCGACGATCCACCGGCGCGGGCCGAGGCGATCGCGATCTTCGACGCGATCTGCGGGGCGATCCACGCCGTGCACGAGCTCGGCGTGCTCCACCTCGACCTCAAGCCCGGCAACGTGCTCATGCGCGACCGCCGTTCGCCCGCGGTCGCGGATTTCGGCCTGGCCGGCCCGGTCGGCGCGCGCGCCCACGGCGGAACCGAGCGCTACCAGTCGCCCGAGCAGCTCGCCGGTGGGCGCTGCGATCGGACCACCGATGTCTACGCGCTCGGGGTGCTGCTCGGCGACCTGCTTGGCGAAGATCGTGGGCGGTGGGGCCGGGTGGTCGCGCGCGCGACCGCGGCCGATCCCGCCGACCGCTTCGCCGACGTCGCGGCCCTCGCGGCGGCGATGCGGCGATCGACGTGGCGGCGACCGCTCGGGTGGGCGGCGGCGGCGGTGTGCACGCTGGTCGTGGTCGCCGCCCTCGCGCTCGCGCTCGCGCCGCCGCCGCGCGGCCGGCGTCCGGCCTGGCGCACCGACCTGTGGGGCGAGGATCGGTTCGCCACCGGGGTCTGGAACGTCGCCGCCCGGCTGGTCGCCACCTCGCACCCGGGGTTCGCGTGCGGTAGCAAGCCCGCCGAACTCTTCGACCGGCGCGCGCAGTACGACAACCCCGAGCACGGTTTCGCGTTCGCGCCGCCGCCGACCGCGCGCCAGCCCGACGCGAAGTGCGAGCTGTTCGACGGGCTCGACCTGTGCCGGGGTGGCTACGATGACGACGCGCGGCTGTGCGAGATCACCGACCCGGTCCATCACGACGTCCGCGACGACGAGGCCGCGTTCGTCGTGCTGCCAGGGCGGGTGCGCGATCGCGCTCGGTTCACCGCCGAGCGCCGGCGCCAGCTCGGGCAACTCGTGACCCGGCTGCCGTGTGGCGAGCGGTGGTTGATCGTCGACCTCGGACGCCCGCGCCGGATCGTCGGGGCTCGGGCCTGGTTCCACGGCTTCACCGAGGTGCCGCGCAGCTGGGCCGTCGAGGTCGAAGCGCCGGCGGGCGTCGGCGGCTGGCAGAGCATCGGCGGCACCAACGAGAACGAACAAGGCCGGCCGCCGTCGTGGTACCCGGGTGGGGCGGGGGGCAGCATGCCGGTGACCCTCCCGACCACCCCCACCCGCGCGAAGCAGGTCAGGATCCGATTCGACACCTGCTCCTCGTTGCAGCCCGGCGTCCAGACGATGGCGGGCGTCGGTTGGCTCTACGAGCTCGAGATCTTCGAGTCGGTGTCCCGGCTCGAGGCCTGGCGGCGCGGTCTGTTCGGGGATTGAGCGCCGGCGGGCGGATTTCTCGTCGAGATCGGTCATCGCGACCGACTACCGCGTAAGATCTCTGCGGCCTCTACGAAGGCTGGAGTTCGGAGGAGCCCATGAAGAGCATCGTCCTGGCGAGTTCCTGCGCCCTTGTCTGCGTCGTGGCCTGTGGCTCATCGTCTTCTGGCGATGCGGACGCAGGAGGCCCATACGTGACGGTCAACGGGACGTGGTACAGCGTCGGCTTCGTCGAGTGTCGCGGAGGTGATGGTACCCCCTTTGTGATCGTCGCCTATATCGACCGACCCACGATGCCTTTTGCTTTTCCAACGCTCGCGGAGTTTGCTCCCGATGGGCCTCCCGCGGCCGGCGCCTATTCGGTTGTCGTTCGTTCCGCCTCGGGCGGATTGGTCGGATCGGGTGAGGTGTCACTGGAGGTGGGGACGCCAGACAGCTCAGCGACCGCGCAGTCTGGATCCGTGACGGTCTCGTACGTCAACAACCGGCCGCAGCTCGATTTCGCGGATCTTCCGGGCCGGGACGACCACAGCGGATTGTCGAGTCCGCTCGCCGGGCACTTTGGTTGCCCATAGGCGTCCGTACTCCGGGCGCCGTCCTACGGCGAGTACGGCTCCGCCACCAGCGCCCAGGGCACGATAACCTGGACCTTCAACAACAGCGCGTCGATCACGCAGGGCTGGACCGCGTACCTCTTGCACTGATGAGAGTTCTGCGAGGGACGAAGTCCGTACTCCGGCCGCGGACAGCACGGGCACCGGCGGCAGCGTCCCCATCAGCTCGTCCCGGCGCCCGCCGCCGCTCGGCTAATCGTCGAGGGCGAACTTGGCGAAGAACGAGCGGACCTCGGAGTCGGGCACCTTCTCCTTGGCCTCGAGCGCCAGGTCCTTGACCTCGAGCAGCTCGTCGGGGACCTCGAGCAGGAAGCGCGACGGCGTGCGTGCCATCGAGCGGCCGCGGCTGACCCGGGTACATGAGCGGGTCAGGTAGAGCTTGCGCTGGGCGCGGGTGATGCCGACGTAGCACAGCCGGCGCTCCTCGCTGACGTCGCTGGCGTGGTCCTCGGACAGGACGTCGGTCGCCTGGGGATTCAAGGTCCGGGCGTGGGGCAGCAGCTCCTCCTCGAGCCCGACCATGAAGCAGACCGGAAACTCGAGGCCCTTGGCGCCGTGCAACGTGCACAGGACGACCTTGTCGCCGGACTTGTCCTCGTCGTCGCTGCGCTCGAGCGACAGCTGCCGCAGGTACGTCGACAGCGCG
>JAYVSF010000719.1:0-1529 GCA_043775605.1 Myxococcales bacterium | reverse complement strand
GGGCTCCACCGCGTGCTACGGTCGCGACCGATGTCGGAGCTGACCGCACGGGCCCTGGCCGCGGCCGATCACCGCGGCGCCGAGTTGCTGCCGCTCTTGCGACGCTGGGTCGAGGTCAACTCGTACACCGGCAACGTCGCCGGCTGTAACCGGGTCGCCGACCGGTTGCTCGAGGGCTTCGCCCTGCCCGGCCTGGTCGCCGAGCGGATCGCCGGCGGCGACGGCGGCGGCGATCACCTGATCTGGCGGACCCCGGCATGGGACGCCGAGCGCGACCACCGGCTGGTGCTGATCGGCCACCACGACACCGTGTTCCCGGCCGGCACCTTCGAGGTCTGGGATCAGGACGGCGACCGCCTGCGCGGCCCCGGCGTGCTCGACATGAAGGGCGGGCTGGCGACGATCCGCACCGCGCTAGCCGCGCTGGCCGACGTCGGTGCGCTGGCCGGGCTGCCGCTGGCGGTGGTCACGGTCGCCGACGAGGAGACCGGCTCGTCCGATTCCCGGACGTTGCTCGAGGACCTGGCCCGGGGGGCGCGCGCCGCCCTGGTGTTCGAGTCGGGCCGCGCCACCGACGCGCTGGTCACCCAGCGCAAGGGCACCGGCAAGGTCACGGTCACCGTCCACGGCAAGGCCGCCCACGCCGGCAACAACCTCGCCGACGGCGTCAACGCGGTGTGGGCCCTGGCCCGCTTCGTCGATGTTGCCCAGCGCGCCACCGACTGGGAGCGCGGGGTCACGGTCAACGTCGGCCTGTTCACCGGTGGCACCAGCGCCAACACGGTGCCGGCCGAGGCCACCTGCGCCATCGACTTCCGCTACGTCCGCGCGGTCGACGGCCACGCGCTCATGTCGGCGCTCGACCACGCGGCCCAGGCCCTCGCCGCCGAGACCGGCGCGCGGTTCGTGATCGAGGGCGGCATCCGCCGGGCGCCGCTCGAGCGCAGCGACGCCTCCGTCGCGCTCCTGCGCCGCTACGAGGCCTGCGCGCTCGCCGAGGGCCTGCGCGGTGGCGAGGCCCCGCTCCAGGGCGGCGGCTCCGACGCCAACACGGTCAGCGCCGTCGGCGTGCCGGCGATCGACGCCCTCGGGCCGCGCGGCAAGGGCTTCCACACCCACGACGAGTACATCGAGCTGCCGACTCTGGCCCAGCGCACCCGCGCCTTGGTCCGCTTCCTGTGCGGCTGGCGCGACCAGACCGGCTCGCCCACCGCCGCCGGGTGACTGCGGCCGCCGACTCGTCGCCCCGCGCGATTGCCCATCGATCCGGTGCCGGCCTATGCTCGTACCGCAATCCTAAAGGGGGATCCATGCGCCTGCTCTCGATCTGTTTCGTCGTCTCGTCCGCCGCTCTCACCCTCGCCGCCTGCGGCGATGATGGCTCCACCACGCCGCTCGACGCGGCGACCGCGATCGACGCGCACGTCACCGCGCTCAGCTGCACGGACTACTGCACGACGATCCAGGCCAACTGCCTCGACGCGGCGAGCAACCGCCAGTACGTCAACCCCGAATCGTGCATCGCGACC
>JAYVSF010000718.1:0-2149 GCA_043775605.1 Myxococcales bacterium | reverse complement strand
GCTCGGCGGTCCTCCAGCCCCGGCGCCGCACCGGCCGTGACCATGGAGCCGGGCGACCTGGAGCCACCGACGCGCTTCTCGCGCTCGCTCCTGTGGCAGCTCCAGCGCGCGAGCTACCAGACCCAGGGCCTGCTGGCGTGGCGGCCGGGCGCGGTGCCGCTGCAGGTGACGTCCAACCCGTTCATCGCGCGCTGCTACGCCGAGGTCATCGCCGGCCTGGTCCGCGATCTCCGGCAGTCGCCGTCGCCTCCGCGCCGGCCGCTGCAGCTCGTCGAGCTCGGCGCCGGCTCGGGGCGGTTCGGCTTCTACCTGCTGCGCGCGCTGGTCGCCGCGTTCGCCCGCGACCCCGACCCGCGGCCGCCGGTGCGGCTGGTAATGACCGACGTCGCCCTTGCGAACCTCGACGGCTGGGCGGCCCATCCCCGGCTGCGGGCGTTCGTCGAGCAGGGCCTGCTCGACTTCGCGTGCTTCGACGCCGAGGCGCCCGCCCCGCTCACGCTGCGGGTCAGCGGCGAGCTGCTGGCGCCCGATGACGACGGCGAGCCGGTGGTCGCGATCGCCAACTACGTCTTCGACAGCATCCCCTACGACGCCTACCGGGTCGAGGACGGCCGGCTGGTCGAGTGCCTGGTCGCGCTGCGCGGGCCGGGCGACCGGGCGTCGGCGCTGCGCGATCCGGCGGCCGCGATCGACGCCGCGACCTGGCGCATCGAGACCGCGCCCGCGCACCTCGACTACAGCGACCCGGTGATCAACGAGCTGTGCGCCGAGTACGCGGCGGCGACCGACGGGACGATCGTGCTGGTGCCGGTGGCAAGCCTGGCGACCATCGACTACCTGGCCCGGCTCGGCGGCGGCCGGCTGCTGGTGCTGACCAGCGACAAGGGCTACCGCGAGCCTGCGCTGCGCCTGGCCCACGACGACTTCACCGTCGCGACCCACGGCGGCTGCGTGTCGCTGTCGGTCAACTTCCATGCGCTGGCCCGCTACGTCGAGCGGCGCGGCGGGTTCGCGCTGCCGGCCACCCAGCGCGACGACGGCTTCTACACCGGCGTCCTCGGGCTCGGCCTTGCGCCGGCGAGCGTGCCGCGCTGCCTGACGACGCTCGACCAGGTCGCGCGCTTCGGCCCCGGCGACTACCAGGCGCTGATCGATCACACCGTGCGCGAGACCCGGGCGCCGTCGATCGAGCACGTGCTCACGCTGATGCAGCTCGGCGACTTCGATCCGCGGCTGGTGACGCGCTTCGCCCAGGCCTTGATCGCCGACGTCCAGAGCCGGGACGAGAGCTGGCCCGCGCGCGATCTCACGGCCGCGCTCGCTCGCGCCCGCGAGCTGTCGTACCCGCTGCCCGGCGTGCGCGACGAGCTGTCGGCGGTGATCGACACGATCCTGTTCCACCTGCGCCGGCCGGCCGAGGCGCTCGCGGGCCTCGCGGCCGACGGTCCGCGGCGCGACGACGACGGAGCCGAGCCGTGACCGCGCGACGCTGGCTCCCGATCGCGGTCGCGGTCATCGTTGGCCTCGTCGGCTGGTGGCGCACGCGCACGTCCGGCGGTGGGCTGGCGCGCGCTTAGGATCTCGGCTGACGAGGTCTTGCTCGATCAGGCCTGCGCGCTCGGCGTCGCCGACTCGTGCGCGATGATGGTCGAGCGCCTGGCGACGCAGCCCGAGCGCGCGCAAGTACCTCGAGATCGCGTGCGAGCTCGGCAACCCGATGACGTGCGGCGAGCTGGGCCGGCGCCTGTCGCCGGGATGCACGGACGACTGCTACCCGCCCGACCCGGCCGCGGCCGTCGCGGCATCAACCATCGCCTGCGACGTCGGCTTCGCCGAGGCCTGCGCCGGCCTGCCGTCAAACTGGTCGAGGCGCGTGGGCGCCCCACGACCGCAGCGCGCCGTCGTCGATGGCCAGGCCGGGGCCAGCCGCGACCTCGCGACCCGCGGCGATCGCGGCGGCCAGCGCGACGTCGATCGCGCCCGCATCCCACGGCAACGTCGGGTCGAGCTCGAGCCGGGCGGACCGGATGTCGACGACGCCGCGCGCCGCGTGCTCGAGCACCGCGTGGCCGAACACGACCGCATGCGCGCCCGCGATGACGAGCCCGCCCTCGTCGAGCATCGCCAGCCGATCGTGCGCGGGCGCCCG
>JAYVSF010000717.1:0-3356 GCA_043775605.1 Myxococcales bacterium | reverse complement strand
GCGCTGTCGGAGGACGATCTCGAGGAGCTCGTCGATGTCGCGGCGACCAGCCCGACAACGGATGAGGCGCCGCGTCGGTTCCACGCCACGTTGCCGGCGCGCTCGATCAGCGGCGCCAGCGGCACCGAGCCGCTCGGCGAGCGGACCACGATGCCGATGCCGGCGGTGACGCCGGCCGACGAGGCCTCGGTGATCGTCTCGTTCTCGGCGCCGGCCCGACCCGCGATGGCGCCGACGTTCACCGCGGCGCCGCTGATGCCGATCGCGGCGACGGCGGCGGCGACGGCCGCCACGTTCACGGCCCCGGTGCCGGCGATCCCGGCGATGCCCGCGATCCCGCCGGTGCCGACGACGATCCCGATGGCCGCGGTGGCGCCCATCGTCGCGCCGCCGCCGATGCCCGCGGTCGCTGCCGCCCCGCCGATGCCGTCGGCTGCACCGGCGCCGATGCCCACCCCGCCGCTGCCGTCGGTGGTGGTCGACGCCTCGGTGGTGGAGCCCCACAGCGAGAGCCTGAGCGATGGCTGGGACCTGCCGGTCCACGACGCCCAGGGCGAGGCGGAGGTTTTCGGCCTGTCGACCTCCGACGCACTGCTCGAGGATGTCATCGAGCCGGTGCACGGCTCCGACAGCGGCGAGATCCTCGCCGCCGAGCTGCTCGATGACGAGGAGCTCGCTCGGGCCGCGGCGGTCACGTCGATCGCACAGGCGCCCGGTGCACCCGCGCCGCCGCCGGCGCCGATCCGTCCGCCGCCGGCGCCGGTGGTGCCGCGCCCGCCGACGCCGCCGGTGGTCCGCTCGGCGCCAGTGGCGACGGCCGCGGCCAGCGACGCCGAGGTCGACGGCAAGAAGAAGCGGCGCGGTCGGCCCTGGTTCGAGGAGGTCTTCGACGAGGACTACCTCCGGACGCTACCGTACCTGACCCCGGCGGCGACCCAGGCCGAGGCCCGGATGGTGATGGCCGCGCTCGAGCTGACCACCGGCGCGTCGGTGCTCGACCTCGGCTGCGGCTACGGTCGCCACGCCATGGAGCTGGCGGCGCGCGGGCTGCATGTGGTCGGCCTCGACCTGTCGTTGCCGCTGCTCCTGCGCGGCGCCGATGAGGCCCAGCGGCGCGGCCTCGACATCAACTTCGTCCACGCCGACATGCGCGAGATCGACTTCGACGCCCAGTTCGACGGCGCCTACTGCCTGTTCTCGACCTTCGGCTACTTCGACGACGACACCAACAAGAAGGTCGCGACCCAGCTCGGCAAGGCGCTCAAGCCCGGCGGACGGTTGGTACTGCAGGTGCTCAACCGCGACTACGTCATCAGCGACCTGCCGACCCGGGTGTGGTGGGAAGGCGACGGCTGCGTCGTCCTCGAAGAGGTCGACTTCAACTACTTCTCGTCCCGGATCCAGTCGAAGCGCTCGGTGGTCTTCGACGACGGCCGCCAGGTCGAGCAGGAGATCTCGATCCGCGCCTACTCGCTGCACGAGCTCGGCAAGCTGCTGCACGCCGCCGGCCTGCGTGTGGTCGAGGTCTCGGGCGGCATGGTCACCCGCGGCCGCTTCCTCGGTAATCGCGCCCGCGAGATCATCATCATCGCCGACCGCCCGAAGTGACCGTCCGAAACGGCGAAGGGCCCAGCGCCGCGGAGCGCTGAGCCCTTGAACCGAACCGCACGCGGTGTCCAGGGTCAGAAGCCGAGGACGAGGCCGAGGTTGAAGTCGAACTGGACGCCGAAGTTCAGGATCGAGTTGCCGAGCTTGCCCGTGACCGGCACGCCGGCGAGCGCGTTGAGCTCGGCGACCAGGTTGACGCCGCCGCCGAGCGACGCGTTGTAGCCGGCGCCGAGGTTGACCAGCATCGGGCCGAGGGCGACCACGTCGGTGTCCATGCCGGCCGGCGCGTTCTCGAGCTTGATGGTGTCGCGCACCACGCCGCCGCCGAGGCCACCGACGACCATGAGGCCCGACGCGGTCTTCGACAGGCTGTGGCGGATGCGGATCAGGCCGGCCGGCGCGACCGGCGAGTGGCCGGCGATGTTGGCGCCAATGGGGAAGCCGAGCCGCACGGCCACCGACACGGTGGTGGTCGGCGACAGGTAGTAGCCGAGCTCGGGCATCACGTGCAGCAGCTGGGGGGCGAAGCAGCACTTGACCGAGTTGGCCTCCTGCTCGGTCTTGCCCGTGACGTAGCCCACGGCCGAGCCGCCGGCGACCGCCAGGAACAGCGTCTTCTTGCCGGTCGCGTGGACCGTGGCGCCGATGCCGCCACCCGTGTTGCCTCCGCCGGTGGGCTTGTGGCCGCGGTCGTCGTCGTCGCCGTGGCCGCCCTTGAGAGGGTCCTCGTCGTCGACGCCGAAGTTGCCGGTGCCGCCGCCGCCGGTCGAGGCCGAGACCTCGATGATGTTGGGCGAGCCGGCCGAGCCCTTCGACGCGATGACCTTGCCGGCTGCGTTGTAGGCCGCGACATAGTAGTGGATGAGGTCGCCGGTGAGCGCGCTCGCCGGGATCTTGCCGCCGTAGACGCAGCCCGAGCTGAGGGTCATCGGCGCCTCCTGGAACTCCGACGCGCCGCGCGGCCGGTACATGACCGAGACCTTGGCGGCGTTGACTTCGGCGCCGAGCGCGGCCTCGACGGTGAGGTCGGTGCCGCCGGTCGCGGTCTCGATCAGCGTGTGCTGCATGCCGGTGACGGTGCCGCAGTCGACGACCATCGGCTCGGGCCCGGTCGGCTCGCTGCTGCCACCGCCGTCGTCGCCACCACCGCCGGCCGGGGTCTCGGCCCGGGCGTCCTCGAGCAGCTTGGCCATCTCGGGCGTCGAGTAGGCCTTGTCGAGCTGGATGTTGCCGTCGATCTCGACGGCGTTGAGGAACGACAGCTTGGCGCTCTCGGCGTCGCCGAGGCCGGCGAAGTAGACGATGCCGAGGCTGAGGTGGACCTTCGCGGTGATGGGCTCGCGCTCCATCTTGGCCTTCTTGGCCACGGTCAGCGCCTGGTTGAGCAGCTTGCGAGCCTCCTCGTATTCGAGGAGGTCGTAGTTCTCCATCGCCGCCTTGATCTTCTGCTCGATGTCCGCCTTGGACTTGGCGTCAGCGCGCGCTCGCGGGCTGGCGACCAGCCCGAACGCGAAGACCAGGAGGGCCGCCAGAGCGGCGACGAATGACCAGCGAGTCGCGGACGCGCGCATGTCGGTGTCCATAGCACAGCGGCCTGGCGAAGTGGCGAAAAGCGCGGCTCAGCGCGCGGTGATCAGGAACTCGACCCGGCGGTTCTCGGCCCGGCCGGCGGCGGTCCGGTTGTCGGCGATCGGCACCGACTCGCCGAAGCCGCGGGTCTCCATGCGCTCGCGGGCCACGCCCTTGCC
>JAYVSF010000716.1:0-5866 GCA_043775605.1 Myxococcales bacterium | reverse complement strand
GACCACCGCGCCGACCGCGGCCCACCTGATGCGCGCGCTCGGCGCGGGCGGTCGCGCGCCGGTGCGGGTGACCGTCAGCCCGGCGGCGGTCGTCGCGGTGCTGGCCGGCGGCGGTCAGCTCTGGCTCGAGCTGCGCGGGCCGCGCCGGCTGATCGAGGTGCGGGGCGTCGACGCCACCGCCGGCGTGGTCATGCTCGACGGCGGGCCGGGCTGCGCGGCGTGCTGGTGGCCCCAGCTTGAGCGGGTCAGCGGGCCGTTCGGCCTGGCCGGGGTCGCGGCGCTGCCGGCCGACTTCGCGGTCGGGCCCGAACTCGCCATCGATCCCCGCCTGGCCGCGCTCGACGCCTGCGATCTCGACGACGACGGTCAACCGCCGCCGCGCGGCTTCGTGTTCCACACCGCGCGCACCGCGCTCGAGGCCCACCCGACCTGGGCCCGCGCGCTGTGGCGCTGGGGCGAGGAGCTCGCCGTCGCCCACGCCAGCGGCCACGCGTCGGCCGCCGACGTCGTCCGCTGGTACGGCCAGGCCCGCGAGCACGTCGCCCACGCGTCGTGGACGTTCGCGACCTACGCCCGGGTGCTGGCCGATCAGGGCCGCCGGCAGGAGGCGGCGATGGCCTGGCGTGACGCGCTCCGCCGCGATCCCGACGACGTCGAGCTGGCGTTCGGCTGTGGCCAAGCCTTGCACGCCGCCGGGCGCGCGGCCTCGGCGCTGGCGGTCTTGACGGGGCCGCTGGTGGCGTGCGCGCCGGATCCGCGCGGCCACGCCGCCGCCGCCGAGGCGCTGCTGGCGCAGGATCAGCCGGCCAGGGCCCGCGCGGCGGCCGAGCTCGCGCTCGATCGCGATCCCACGGCGGTCACCGCCGGCCACGCCCTGGTGTCGTGCCTCGAGCGCGACGGCGATCCGGGCGCCGCCCGGGCCACGCTCGAGCGGCTGCGCGCGGCGAGCCCCGGCCACGGCGGCCTGGCGTTACGCGCCGCGGTCGCGGCAGCGCGCGTGGGCGCGTGGCGCGACGCCCTGGCCGCCACTGAGGCGCTGATCGTCCTCGCCCGCAACCCGAACACCGCCGCGTTGCGGGTCCGGCTGGCCTGGTGCGCCGGTGAGGCCGGCCTGGCCTGGACCGAGGTCGCCGCGGCGTTGCGCGAGTTCGGCGCCGACGACGGCCTGATCACGCAGGCCACCGCGCTGCTGGCGGCGATGACCGCGCCCGACGCCGCGCACGCGCTGGCCGAGGTCACCGCCGGGCTGCCGCCGGTGGCGCTGGCGGCGTGGGCCTACGCGCTGTCGGAGCAGGCGCTGCACCGGCTGGCGATCGCGATGGCCGATCGCGCGGCGCTCGCGGGCCCTGACGTCGCCAACGCGCGCTGGCACGCGGCCCGCTGCCGGCTGCGCGCCGGCGACGACGATCGCGCGCGGATCCGGGCCGAACTCGAGCACGTGCTGGCCGGGGCCGCCGGCTTCGCGCTCGGGCGGTTCGCGCTGGCGGTGGTGACCATCGACGACGATCCGGCGGCGGCGCTGGCCGCGGTCGAGCCCGGCCTGGGCGACCTGGCGCCGCTGGGCTGGTCTCTCGAGGCTCGGGCCCTCGCCGCGCTCGGTCGCGCCGACGAAGCCGAGGTCGTGCTGGCCCGGCTGCGCGAGGCGGCGGCGTCGATCGGCGCGGCGCCCCTGGTCGCGGCCCGCATGGTCGGCGCTCCGGCCGAGGCGGTGCGGATCGCGGCGCTGGCCCGGGCCGCGGGCGTCAGCGCGGTCGACGTCGTCGCCGAGCAGGCGGCCGCGCTGGTCGCGGTCGGCGAGCTCGACGGCGCCGCCGCGGCGCTGGCCCCGCTCGCGAGCCGCGATGGCGACGGGCCCGAGCTGCTGATCGCGCGCACCGCCCTCGCCGCCGGCGTCCCCGCGGTCGCCGCCGCCGCGGCCGCGCGGGCCCGGACCTCGCTGCGCGACAGCCGGCGCTGGGACCTCGACGACGCCATGGATCCGTGGTGGCACCTCGCGGTCCAGGTGATCGCCGCCGACGGCGCCGACGCTGCGGCCGCCCGGGCCGAGCTCGAGCGCGGCGCGCCGGCCCATTCTACGGCCTGGGCCGTGGTCGCGCGCGGCCGCCGAGGCGTCGCCGGCACCGACGACGATCAAGCGCGGCTGGTGGCGATCGCGCCCGGCCTGGCGATCGGAGCGGACGCGTGATCCCGGTCGACGACGCGGTGGCCGCCGACCGGCTGACGGCGATCGACCTCGCCGTCGCCGGTGACCGCCTGCGGGCGGCGCGCGAGGACCTGACCGCGCTCGACCTCACGGGCTGGTCAGCCGCCGCGCTCGGCCGGCGCGAGCTGCGCGCCGCCGAACTCGATCTCCAGCGCGGCGCGCTCGACGAGGCGATCCTCACCGCCCGCGCGATCGCCGCCGAGCTGCTGCCCGCCGACGAGGACGCGCGCCGCCACGCACTGATCGCGACCGCCTACGGCCGCAAGCGGTGCCTGGCGCTGGCCGCCGCGGCGCTGGTCGACGCCGAGGTCGCCCACCCGACGTCGTGGCGGCTGAGCGTCGCCGCCGGCGAGATCGCGCTCGGCCAGGACGATCGTGACGCCGCGGCCGCGCACTTCACCCAGGCCATCGGCCGTGGCGGTGGTGCCATCGCGGCCACCGCCGCCGCGCGGGTCGCGTTCGTGGTCGGCGACTTTGCGCGCGCCGAGGCCATCCTGGTCGAGGCCGACCTGTTGGCGACCGCCGTCGAGCACCGGGCCGCGATCGCGCGGCTGCGGGCCGCGCTGGCCTCGGCCGACGGCGATCACGCCGCCGAGGCCCGGGCCTGGGCCGAGGTCGTGCGCACCGTGCCCGACAGCGATCGCGCGGCGGTCACGGGCCTCAACCACGGCTTCGCCCTCGCCGCCGCCGGCGATCGCGCCGCCGCCTGCGCCGTGCTCGAGGCGGTGTGGCGCGCCCACCCCGACGACGCCAGCGGCACCTACGCCCGGTCGCGCGCCGAGCTCCTGGCCCGCGCCCCCGCCGGCGCGGTCCGGCGCGCGCTGCCGTTCCCGACCACCCAGCAGAAGTACGAGTTCTGCGGCCCGGCCGTGCTCGAGCTGTGCCTGCGTTCGCTCGGTATCGAGCTCGGCCAGGACGAGATCGCGCGCCAGATCAAGCGCGAGCGCGGCACCCCGATGTTCGAGATCGTCCACTTCCTCGCCGACCACGCCATCGTCGCCCGTCGGGTGGTGGCCACCGTCGACAAGGTGCGGGCCGCGATCGATCTCGGCCTGCCGATGATCATCCAGGAGGAGTACTCGACCACGTCCCACGTCGCGGTGATCATGGGCTACGACGCCGCGCTCGAGGTCTTCCTGGTCCGCGACCCGATGACCCACCAGCTGTCGACCCGGCCGTGGGGCTGGACCGAGTCGGCCGGCTGGCTGTACGGCTCGGGCGCGGTGCTGGTGGTCGGTCGCGTCGAGGACACCGGGACCGCGGCCAAGGTCGCCGGGGCCGACGCCGCCGGCCTCGTCGACGCCGCCCACCTCCGCCTGTGCGACGACATCTCCCGCCGACGCGGCGGCCGCGGTGGGGCCGGCGAGATCACGCCGAGCGAGATCCTCGAGCTGACCAGCCGCGCGCTCGAGCACGAGCCTGGCTTCGGCCTGGCCTGGATGCACCGGTTCTGGGCCTACGCGTCGCTGGCCGGCGGCGATCGCGAGCGCTGGAGCGACGCCGCGCTCGACTGCTTGCTCGCGATCCGGGAGGCCTTCCCCTACGACGAGTGGCCGTGGCAGGCCCACGGTCGCTGGCTGCTCAACCGCGGCGCGTTCGCCGACGCGTTCGCGGCCTACGTCGCCGCCCACCGCGCCGATCCCGACGACGGCAACAACCTGGCGTGGATGGGCTACTGCCGCCAGCGCGAGCGTCGGCTGGACGAGGCCGAGCGCCACCTGCGGACCGCGCTCGCCACCGAGGGCGACCTCGGCCTGCGCGAGGGCATCCTGGCCGAGACCTACCTGATGGCGATCGAGACCCAGGACGCCGAGGAGCCGGCCCGGGCCGGCCTGCCGACGATCACGCCACGCGCGGAGCAGGTCGCGCAGGGGCTCGGCGATCGGCCGCGCGCCGAGCTGGTCCGTCGCGGCCGCCACTTCGCCGAGATCGCGACCGAGCTCTTGCCCGAGCAGCGCTACTACCGCGATCTGGTCGGGCTCCTGGCCCTGCGCGCCGACGATCACGCGGCGGCGCGGGCCGCGCTCGAGCGGGCGATCGACGGCCAGCCCGAGCGGTTCCTGTCGCGCCTGGGCCTGGCCGAGGTCGCGCTGGCCGAGGGTGACGTCGCGCGGGCGCTCGGCCACCTCGAGGACGTCTGTCGATTCGCGGCCGGTGATCCCGATCCGTGGTTGCGCCGGGCCACGGTGCTGGCCGAGGGCGGCGACGGCGCGGCCGGAGCGGTGGTGCTCGAGGAGGCCCTGGGCCGGGTTGCGAGCGGTCGCGATCGCCTGGTCGAGCCGCTGTACGCCCGGCTCGGCGAGGGCCGCTCGGGCGAGGAGGCCGCCGCCCGCCTGCGCGAGCTGGTCAGCGCCCACGGCGACGACGCCGACCTGCTGCTGGCCGCCGCCGGCGCGCTCGACAACGACGGTCAGCGCGGCCACGCGGTCGCGCTGTTGCGAGCCGCGCTCGAGCTGGCGCCCGGCGGTGCGGTCGCACCCGGGCGCGCCGCTGGCGCCGGTCACGCGTCGTGGGCCCTCAGCGCGATGGTCCGGCTCGGCCGGATCCTCGTCGACTCGTCGCTGACCCGCGACGAGGGCCGCGGCTTGCTCGCGGCGGCGGTCGCGGAGGCGCCCGACTGGAGCTTCGCCCGCCGGACCCTGGCGATGGCGTGGGCCGCCGACGATCCCGGCCGCGGCCTCGAGCTGCTCGGGCCGGCGCTGGCCGAGGACGATCTCTACGTCAACGAGGTCCACGCGCTCCTGCTCGAGGCCGCCGGCCAGACCGCCGACGCCGAGCGGGTGACCCGACGGGTGGTGGCGGCCTACGACGGCCCGCCGGTCGAGGCCCTGACCCGGATGTGCGGGTGGAACTGGTCGGGGCATCGCTACGAGCGCGCGCTGTGGTGGGCCCGCCGGCTGCGGGCGACGACGCTCGGCCCCGGCGACGATGCCGACGACGTCGTCGACACCTGGCTGACGGCGTATCGCCTGGCCGGCAAGATCGACGAGGTGCTGCCCGAGTTGACCGCGCGCTACCAGGCCGCGGTGCCGGCGGTGGTCGCGCGCGAGCTGTACCTCGCGGTGTCGCACCACGATCGCGCGCTCGCGGCCCGGGCCGCCGAGGTCGTCGCCGGCGGCGCCACCACCGACGGCGATCGCCTGGAGTGGCGGATCGAGGCCGCCAAGATGCGCGGGCTGGCCGGCGACGCCGACGCGGTGCGCGCGCTGTGGGCCGACGCCCTTGCCCTGGCCTCGGCCGAGGGCTGGGCCAACCTGGCCTGGGGGTTCGCCCGGCTCAAGCAGTGGGACGACGCCAACCGCGCCGCCGACGCCGCGCTCGCCGTCGACGATCGCGATGTCCACGCCATCACCGCCGCGCTCGAGGCTGCGATGCGCCGCGGTCAGCTCGCCCTTGCGCTGGCGATGGCCGAGCGGCTCAACGAGCTCTACCCGTACGATCACCGCGGTCCCGAGCGGCTCGCCGAGCTGCACGCCAAGTCGCTGCAGCCGGCGCCCGCGGTCGCGTTCGCCGAGCGCGCGATCGAGGCGGCGCCCTACTGCCACCACGCGCACGGCTACGGCGCCATGGCCTTCCTGGTCGCCGGCGATCTGGCCCGGGCCCGCCGTCACGCCGAGCAGGCGCTGCGCCTGAACCCGCCCGACGAGGCCGACGCCTACGACG
>JAYVSF010000715.1:0-3206 GCA_043775605.1 Myxococcales bacterium | reverse complement strand
CACCACGCTGGTCGCCGCGCTCAAGGCCGCCGACTACGTCACCGCCGTCGCCAACCCCGGCCCGCTCACGGTGTTCGCGCCGACCAACGCGGCCTTCGCCAAGCTGCCAGCCGGCACCGTCGAGAACCTGGTCAAGCCCGAGAACCAGGCCGCGCTCAAGGAGATCATCAAGTATCAGGCGACGACGTCGGTCTACGAGGCCAAGGACCTCAAGGACGGCATGATGCTGGGCATGGCCAACGGCGCGAAGGTCGCGATCAAGGTCGCGCCCGACGGCTCGATCACTGTCAACGACGCCCACATCCTCGCGTCGATCCGCGCCTCCAACGGCGTGGTCCACGTGATCGACACCGTGCTGTTGCCACCGGCGAAGTGATCCTGACAACCGCGCGGACAACCGTGCGGTGACGATGACAACCGCCGCGCTGGCCAGGGGCGCGACGCTGCGTCACAGTCGGCCGATGGCAAACCCACCGGCGCCGCCGTCGCCGGCCCCGCTCGAGCGCCAGGTGGTCGTCCTGGTCGCGCTGATCCAGCTGGTCAACGTCCTCGACTTCGTGATGGTGATGCCGCTGGGTCAGGACTTCGCCCACGCCCTCGCGATCCCCGAGTCGCAGCTCGGCCTGGTCGGCGGCAGCTACACCCTGGCGGCCGCGATCTCCGGCCTGATCAGCTCGCGCTTCCTCGATCGCTTCGACCGGCGGACCGCGCTGACCGTCGCCATGCTCGGCCTGGTCACCGCGACCGCGGCCGGCGGCCTGGCCCAGGGCCTCGGCTCGATGATGGCGGCCCGGGTCCTGGCCGGCGTGTTCGGCGGCCCGGCGACGTCGCTGTCCCTGGCGATCATCGCCGACGTGGTGCCACCGGCGCGGCGCGGCCGGGCGATGAGCACGGTCATGGTCGCGTTCCCGATCGCGTCGGTGCTCGGCATCCCGATCGCGTTGGCGGTGGCCCAGGCCGGCTCGTGGCGGACGCCGTTCTTCGGCCTGGCGGTGTTCGGGCTGGCGGTGACCGGGTTCGGCGCCGTGCGGCTGCCGTCGCTGCGCGGCCACCTGAGCGGGCCACGCCACGTCGCCACCACCACCCGCGCGCTGCTCCGCCGCAAGGAGATGCTGATGACCATCGGCGCGGCCGCGGCGATGACGTTCTCGGTGTTCATGATCGTGCCGTTCGTCCGCACCTTTCTCGAGAACAACCACGGCTACCCGCCCGACCGAATCATGTTCCTGTACCTGGCCGGCGGCGTCGCGGCGTTCGTGACCGTCCGGTTCACCGGACGGATCGTCGACCGGGTGGGCGCGACGCCGGTGGCGACCTTCGGCACCATCTTGCTGGTCACCTGCATCGTGGTCGGCTTCGTGCCGGCCCGGCCGATCGCGCCGGTGATGCTGATCTTCGTGCTGTTCATGTGCACGGCATCGCTGCGCGGGGTGCCGCTGTCGACGCTGGCCTCGCGGCTGCCGGCGCCTCACGAGCGGGCCCAGTACATGTCGCTGCAGTCGGCGACCCAGCACCTGGCGTCGTCGCTGGGCGCGGTGGTGGCGTCGCGGCTGCTGGCCTCGAGCCCCGACCGGGTCGTGGCCTGGGGCGGGCAGACCTTGTTCACGATGGGCGGCCCGCTGCGCCACATGCCGACGGTCGCGATCCTGTCGGCGACGCTGGCGATGACGATGCCGCTGCTGTTGTGGCGGGTCGAGCGCCGGCTGCGCGCGGCCCCGGCGGCCGATGGCGCGGCGGCGCTGCCGGTGGCGGTCGCGACCGAGGGCGAGGCGGCGTGATCGGCCTCGAGACCCTCACGCCGACGCTGGTCGGCGCGCTGGTCGGGGCCGGCGTCATCGCCGGCGCGCTCAACACCCTGGCCGGCGGCGGCTCGCTGCTGCTGGTGCCGGCGCTGATGCTGACCGGCATGACCGGCACCATGGCCAACGGCACCAGCCGGGTGGCGGTGCTGGCCCAGTGCACGGCCAGCGTGATCGGCTTCGCCCGCCGCGGCCACCTGCCCTTCGCCGCGGCCCGCACGGTGGTGCCGCCGGTCCTGGTCGGCGCCGGGGTCGGCGCGGTGATCGCCACCCAGGTCTCCAACCGGGTGTTCGAGCCGCTGCTGCTGGTCACGCTGGTGGTGATGGCGCTGGCCTTGCTCATCAGCCCGGCCCGGTTCATGGCGCCGCCCGGCGCCGAGCCGCGCCCGGCCACCGGCCCGCTGGCGGTGCTCGCGCTGTTCGCGGCCGGGCTGTACGGCGGCGTGCTGCAGGCCGGCGCCGGCCTGGTCTTCCTCGCGATCTTCGCCGGCGGCCTGCGCCACGACCTGGTCCGCGCCAACGCGCTCAAGGCGCTGGTCATGCTGATCTACATCGCCGGCACGGTCATCGTGTTCGCGACCGCCGACGACGTGGTGTGGGGCCCGGCGCTGGTGCTCGGGGTCGGCGCCGCGATCGGCGCGTGGCTGGCGTCGCAGCTCGCGATGACCCGGCGCCGCCTCGAGGTCACCAACAAGGTCGTCGTGATCGCCGCGCTCGGCCTCGCGATCGCCGTCGCTCTGCGCTGACGACCTGGCGACCTACGCCCCGGGCACCGGCAGCTTGAGCTTGCCGTGCAGCTTACGCGGTAAGCTGGCGGCGGTGCTTGCCATCACGCCCCCGGTGTCCGCGCCCAGGCTCGATCTGGTCATCCGGGTCGGCTGCCGCCTGGTCTACGAGACGGTGGTGCCGGCCTCGCTGCTGCTCAACCTCCGGCCGCGCAGCGATCCGCGCCAGACCTTGCAGCAGGAGCTGATCTCGTTCGGCGCCGAGCTGCCGTCGGAGCAGTTCGCCGACGCCAACGGCAACCTCGTGCACCGGGTCGCGTTGCCGCCCGGCCGGCACGAGGTCCGGCACGACGCGCTGGTCGCGGTGTCGTCGCTGCCCGACCGCCACGATCTCACCGACGCCACGCCGGTGGCGCCGCACGACCTGACGCCCGAACTGCTGCGCTACACGCTGCCCAGCCGCTACTGCGAGTCCGACAAGCTGGTGAACTTCGCGTGGCAGCAGTTCGGCACGATCGAGCACGGCCTGCCGCGGGTGCTGGCGATGTGCGACTGGCTGCATCGCAACATCGAGTACCGCTTCGGCTCCGGGCGCGCCGACTTCTCGGCGTGGGACGTGATCCAGCGCCGACACGGCGTGTGCCGCGACTTCGCCCACGCGCTGGTGGCGCTGTGCCGCACC
>JAYVSF010000714.1:0-5840 GCA_043775605.1 Myxococcales bacterium | reverse complement strand
CACCGCGCCGAGGCCGCTGTTGTAGGCTGCGGCGGTGACCGAGCCCGTCCCGGAGGCAGCCCCGTCGCGCCGTCGGCTCGACGTCGACGCGCTGCTGGTGGTCGCGGCGTGGGCGGCGGTGGTCGGGCTGGGGGCGTGGTCAGCGTGGCAGCGCTGGCAGGTGCTGGCCGGGTCGCCGTACCCGATCGGCGTCGACGGTTACTACTATCCGATCCAGCTCCGCAGCCTGCTCGAGCGCGGCCACCTGGCCTACCCGTCGTCGCCGCTGGCGTTCTGGCTGATGCTGCCGCTGGCCGCGCTCACCG
Source organism: Myxococcales bacterium (assembly GCA_043775605.1). Lineage (GTDB taxonomy): Bacteria > Myxococcota_A > Polyangia > Haliangiales > Haliangiaceae > UBA2376. The sequence continues at coordinate 5,535 of JAYVSF010000714.1, read as the reverse complement.
ATCCGGTGACCGGCGCCAAGCTGGGCGCGGCCCTGGGCGGCGCCGCGGTCGTGGTGCCCGCGTTCCTGGTCGGCCGGCGCCTCGGCGGGCTGGCCGGCGGGCTGGCGGCGGCGGTCGCGGCGGCGACCACCGGCGGCTCGTTCTACCTGTCGTTCGAGTTCGTCAAGAACGGTTTCGGCCTGACCCTGGTGCTGGTCGCGGTGTGGCTGGCGTTGCGCGCGCTCGAGCGTCCGAGCCGCGGACGACTCCTGGCCACGATCGCCCTGGTGATCGCGACCGCGCTGACCCACAAGCTGGCGACCGCGATGATCGCGGTGCTGCTGGTGCCGGCGGTGGTGGTCGCGGTCCGCCGCCGCGCCGCCGGTCGCGGACCCTGGCGCGCCCTGGCGCTGGGCGGGCTCGGCCTGCTCGCGCTCGCGATCGTGCTCGGCGTCGCCATGCCCGGCCGCTTCCTCGGCGCCCGCGAGCTCGACCTCGCCCGTCACGCCGTCACCGCCGATCCCGAGCCGTCGTTGCCGGCGCTGGTCATCGAGCACGGCCGCGGCCGGCCACCGACCTACCTGACCCTCGGCGAGCAGGCGCCGCTCGCCGCGGTGGTCGGGCTGGCCCTGGTGGTGGTCGCGCTCGCCGGCCTGAGGTCGCCGCGCTGGCGCCCGACGCCGGCGCTCGCGCCCGAGGCCGCCGCGGTGGTCTGGGCCGCGCTCGGCCTGATCGCGCTCACGTCGCTGCCCTGGCTGGCGGTCCACGATCCCGACGGCCTCGGCTTCCGCCTGCGGACGTCGGTGTTCGCGCCGCTCGCGATCGTCGCCGCCGCGCTGGTCGGACGGCTCGCCCCCACCGCCGCCAGCCCGCGCGGCGCGCTGGTGCTGATCGGCCCGGCCCTGGTCGCGTGGCTGGTCATGCGCCCGCCGTCGTCGAGCGAGGGCCTGATCCGCGCCCACCCGGCGATGGTCGCGGCGATGCGGGCGGCCCGTGGCGCCTTGCCTCCCGACGCGGTGGTCATCACCGCCGAGCGCCACCTCGGCTTCCAGCTGATGTGGTACGCGCGCATCCCGGTGCGGATGCGTCCCGATCCGGTGCCGCCGGGCCGCCGGTGGCGGATGATCCCCGGCAACGTCATCGGGTTCGGCTCGCCGCTCGACCGCACCCTCGAGCTGGCCCGCGCCACCCCCGGCGTCGCGCCGCCGCTCGGCCTCCACCCTCGCCACCAGACCGGGCTCGTGCTCATCCCCGAGGCGACGTGGGTGTGGGTCCTCGACCACCTGCCGAAGCGCGACGCGGCGTGGTGGCGGGCCTGGCACACGATCTGATTCCTGCCGCCCCTGTGAACCGGGCCAGCGCCGGGTGCGACGCCGGGGTGTCGCGGGGAGGCGCCCGGATCGCGGCGCGCAGGTCGCTGCGGGACCGCCTCCGGTCACAGGTTCACAGCACGGCCCGGCTTGCATTCCGACCCGACGTGCGGAAGATCCACGCATGTCGCACGCCTCCCCGAGGGTCGCTCGGCCTACCGCCGCGCCGGCCGCCCCCACTCGCCTCGCCGCCCCCCGGCCCAGCTTCCTGCCCGCGATCGTGGCCACCGCGCTCGCCGTGTCATCGACGGTGTCGTGCCTGCAGACCCCGCACAGCACGATCCAGTGGAGCGAGAAGCGGGCCCGGTTCGGCAACGGCCTGCGGCTGATCGTCGTGCCCGACCCGACCACCACGCTGGTCCAGGTCGACGTCCGCTACGAGGTCGGCTCCAACGAGGATCCGCCGGGCAAGGCCGGGCTCGCCCACCTGGTCGAGCACATGATGTTCCAGCACCGACCGCTCGGGCCCGACAAGCCGCCGACCTTCGAGCTGATCCCGCAGATCACGGTCGCGTTCAACGCCTACACCACCTACGACCAGACCCACTACTGGACCCGGTCGACGACCAAGGACCTCGAGAACATCCTCCGCATCGAGGCGTTTCGCATGGCCTCGGGCTGCGACACGATCCCGCGCGAGCAGTTCGATCGCGAGCGCGAGGTGGTCCGCAACGAGATCCGCGGCGGCAACGCCACCGCCGAGGGCCTCATCATCCCGATGCTGTCGGCCGACATCTACCCGGCCGGCCACCCCTACAGCCACGACACCGGCGGCAACGACGTCCAGCTCACCAGCATCACGTGGGACGACGTCTGCACGTTCATGCAGAAGTACTACGTGCCCGAGCGCGCGATCGTGATCGTCGCCGGCAACGTCAAGGTCGACGAGGTCGGCAAGCTGGTCGACTTCAACTTCGGCGCGGTCAACAACGATCCCGATCCCAAGGTCGGCAAGCGGGTGCCGGCGCCGCGGGTGCCGGTCGCGCCGATCCAGCTCACCGCCAAGCGCTTCGATCACGAGCTCGACATCGAGAAGCCGTACCTGTTCGTGTCGTGGAAGCTGCCGCCCCGCAACAGCCCCGACTGGACCAAGGTCCGCATGCTCTACATCCTGGCCGGCAAGCTCAGCCAGCAGGCCGAGGACTGGGACTTCGCCGAGGACGTCTCGGCGTTCCCGCTCGGCGGCCAGCTCGCGCCGGTGTTCACGATCGCGATCCAGCTCCACAAGAACACGGACGTCAACGCCGCGCTCGAGCAGGTCTGGAAGCTGTCGAAGACCGCGTCGTGGGGCTTGAAGGCCGGGCTCGAGTTCGACGACGACGCCAAGGCCCGCTCCGAGCAGTACTTCGTCGAGAGCCTCGAGGCCCTCGACAACCGCACCGGCTTCATCGCCGATCAGGTCCAGTTCGAGCGCACCAGCGCCGACTTCGACGGCAACGACACCTGGCTGTTCGACGAGCTCGACAAGATCAAGAACACCTCGGTCTCGGGCTACGCCAGCTTCGTCAAGAACACGCTGCAACAGGACAAGGCGGTGGTGACGTTCTTCAAGGCCAAGCCGACCGGCGCCAAGGGTGATCAGCGCGGCGCGCTCAGCTACGCGACCAACGCCAGCAAGGAGCCCGAGCCGCTGGTCGATCCGGCCGAGGCCAAGCACCCGCTGGTCGCGCCCAAGGAGAAGTCGATGCTGGGCCAGGCCGAGCACTACACGCTCGGCAACGGCATGAAGATCACGCTCCTGGCCTACCCCGGCCTGCCGCTGGTCAGCGCCCAACTGGTGTTCGCCAACGCCGGCACCGCCGCCGAGCCGCCGGCGAAGGCCGGCCTCGCCAACGTCGCCGCCGGGTTCATCGGCCTGCCCGACTCCGACGTCGGCCGGACCGGGGTCAACGTCGACGGCTTCGCCTCGACCGAGGCGACCACGTTCGCGTCGAGCGGCATGTCGCTCTACACCACGCAGATCATCACCTCGCTCGAGCGCACCGCCAAGGCCGGCACCTACAACCAGGAGTCGATCGAGAGCTACCAGAAGCGGGTCAAGCGCCAGTTCGAGTCGAAGGAGTTCCGCGAGAACCGCGAGTACCAGCACGTGCTGTACGCAGCGATCTACGGCGAGGATCACCCGTTCACGCGCAACCGCGGCGCGACCCCGCAGTCGGTCGGCAACATCGGCTACGACGCGGCGATGAGCTTCAAGAACGCCCACTACACCGCCAAGAACGCGACCCTGGTCGTGGTCGGCAACTTCGACCCGGTAGCGGCGAAGAAGGCGATCTCGAACAGCTTCGGCGACTGGGGCGGCGGCGACCTCGATCAGCCGGTCGGGCCGGCGATGCGCGAGCGCACCGGCGCCGAGTTCATCGGCGTGGTCCAGGAGAAGGACGCGCCCCAGACCCAGGTCACGATCGCGTACCCGGCCCACCCCGGCATCGACCGCGAGCAGGCCGCGCGCATGGTGATGACCGAGATGCTGAACATCCGCATGTTCCAGATCCGGACCGAGCTGGGCTCGACCTACGGCACCTACGCCCGGCGCAGCACCAACATGGGGCCCAACGCCTACATCATGGGCGGCAGCATCGACACCCCGCGCGCCGGCGAGTCGATCAAGGCGATGCGCGAGAAGATCGAGGCGCTGCGCCAGGGCGTCGAGTTCGACAAGGACTTCGCGACCGCCCGCCGCACCGTGCTCAAGCAGCTGCTCGGCCAGTCGACGGTGACCGGCGAGCTGGCCGACCGACTCGCGCTGATCGGCCGGTTCGGCCTGAAGCCGGACTACTACGACACGCTGGTGAGCCTGGTCGCGGCGGCGTCACCGGCCCAGGTCAAGAGCCTGATCGCCCGCGAGCTCAAGCCCGAGCTCGAGATCGTCGCGCTCAAGGCCGACCGCGCCTCGCTCGAGAAGACCTTCGCCGACGCCGGCATCACCTCGGTCCGCCTGATCGAGCCGAACTGACGCCGTGAGCAACTCGACGACGATCCTGCTGATCGGCCTCGCGGTCACGGTCCTCGCGATCACGATCGCGCTGGTCCGGCGCGGCCACGCCCGCACCGCGTCGCTCGGCGGCCGCCGGTTCGAGGTCCGGACCGCGGCGGCCCCCGCGGCGGTGATCGCGCTGCTGCGCACGCTGGGCGGTCCGTACCGCACCGACGACCTTGACGCCGACCGCGGCGTGCTGGTGCTGTCGTCGCGGCCGACCCTGGTGACCTGGGGCTTCTTCTACCCGATCTTCATCCACGCCGACGGCACCGGCAGCCGGATCGAGGTCGGCATCAAGTCGCGCTTCATCCAGCTCGGCCCGCTGGTCACGTCCGCGCACAAGCAGTGCGTCGCCGCGATCGAGGCCGCGCTCGCGCTGCCGGTCGCGCGCGTCGCCTGAGAGGGTTGGTGAAGCAAACTCGTTTCCGTACAGGCGCTGCCGACGTTCCTCGTCGGCGAGCCGATCAATCAGAGACTGGGAATCTGCAAAGATTCACAGTCTCTGACGGGGACATCGGCCTGAGGGGAAGGCAGCGAACGTGCGATGCGCCGCCGAGGGCGACGAACCGACCCGTCCCGCGAACGGTTGACCTGAGGGCCTGGGCATGATCAACGGCGGGTGTGTACGAGCCGACGAGCCTGCCGCTGATCCGGGTCCGGTCACGGGTGACCGACGCGACGTGGCAGCAACGGGTCGCGCAGGCCACCCGCGATGATCCCCGCACCGATCAGGACGTCGTCGCACGCGCTGTCGGGCACGCTCGCTGAGGCCGGGCGAGAACACTAGCGCGCGGGCTTGCGGAGCTGGCGGACGCGATAGAAGCGCTCGACCGCCGGCGTGCCCGGCTGCGGGATCATCTGGCGATAGCAGCCGCGGATGCGGGACAGGTCCATGCCCTTGAAGAACGGATGGGGATGGAACCGGCCGGCGTCGCCGCGCTGCATGTGCTCGAACTTCATCCCGTCCCACTCCCACACCCCGAAGTGGAGGCCGTGGGTGTCGTTGTAGTGCTGCCCCCACATCTCGTCGGCGGTGAAGACCGGGTTGGGGTGGGTGTTGCGGAACGAGATGATCGGGCCGTCGGCGTCGCGCGCGTCGACCCCGTCCCAGCGCTCGGCCCAGGTGAACTGCAGCGACGGATCGAGCGTGGTCGGCGTGAACAGCTTCTCGCCCTCCTGGGCGATGAAGTCGGGCGAGTCCGAGTA
>JAYVSF010000713.1:0-5405 GCA_043775605.1 Myxococcales bacterium | reverse complement strand
CGCTGTCGTGGGCGCGGCTGTGGCCGAGCCGCTACGACACCGAGGAGCGCTGGCGCAAGCGCCACCGCAAGAACGCCCGGCGCATGTACACGGGCTTCGTCCGGCTGCGCGGGGTCTACATCAAGCTCGGCCAGATCCTGTCGATCATGGGCTCGTTCCTGCCCCGGGCCTACACCGAGGAGCTCGAGGGCCTGCAGGACGAGGTGCCGCCCCGGCCGACCCGCGAGATGGCGCGGGCCTTCGAGCAGGCGCTCGGCACCGCGCCGGGCAAGGCCTTCGCCAGCTTCTCCGACAAGCCGATCGCCGCCGCCTCGCTCGGCCAGGTCCACGAGGCCCGCACCGCCGACGGCGAGCGGCTCGCGGTCAAGATCCTCTACCCCAACGTCGCGACCATCATCCGCATCGATCTCCGGGTCCTGGGCTGGGCGCTCAAGATCTACCGCACGTTCGTGCCGATCCAGCAGATCGATCGGGTCCACGCCCAGCTCGAGGACATGCTCCAGCGCGAGACCGATCTGGTCAACGAGGCCCGCTGCCTCGAGCGCATGGCCGCCAACTTCACCGACGACCCCGACGTCCTGTTCCCGGCGGTCCACCCGGCGTGGTGCTGCAAGACCGTGCTGACCATGACCTTCATGGACGGGGTCAAGATCAGCAAGAAGAACGCCCTGGCCGAGCTCGGGCTCGAGCCCGATGCGGTCGCGACCAAGCTGACCCAGGTCTTCTACAAGCAGCTGTTCGTCGATCGCTTCTTCCACGCCGATCCCCACCCCGGCAACTTCTTCGTCCAGCGCGGCGACAAGGGCCAGGTCCGCATCGTGGTGCTCGACCTCGGCTCGGCGACCGAGGTCGCCGGCAACCTCGCCGACGGCATGCTCGACATCCTGCAGGGCCTGATGGTGAAGCAGGACGACCTCGTGGTCCGCGGCATCGAGACCATGGGCTTCGTCGCCGAGGGCGGCGATCGCGCGCTGCTCGATCGCACGGTCCGCCGCTACTTCGAGAAGCTGCTCAACCTCAACATCACCGACTTCTCGCGGATCAACGCCGACGTCGCCCAGCAGTTCGCCGACCCGGGGATGAAGCGCGAGGAGCTGCGCGAGCTGATGAAGTCGATCGCGTACCCCGAGGGCTGGTTCTACGTCGAGCGCGCGGCCGTGATCATGTTCGGCCTGTCGGCGCAGCTCGCGCCCACGCTGAACACCGTGCAGGTCGGCTTCCCGTACGTGATGCAGTTCATCGCCCAGCGCGCCGCAGCGCGCGTGGCCGCAGCGCGCTCCAGCGCGACCGCGACGTCGTAGCGCCGGCCCGCCCGCGCGGCGAGCGGTCAGCCGACCTGGCTGGCGGAATCGGGACCGCGGTCGCGCTTCGCGGCCAGCGCCGGGGCGCGGCCACGCTCGAGGGCGCTCGCGGTCGCTGCCACCGGCGCGCCGGGAGCCGCCGCGGGCAGCGCGGCGATCGGCGTCGGCGCGGGCGCGGCGATGGTCGGGGCTGCGCTCGCGCTGATCGCGGCCAGCGCGCGCAGCGTGTAGCGACCGGGCGAGGCGCGCGTGAACAACGAGCCCTCGCCCTTGCGCTTGATGTCCATGGCCAGGTCGCGCGCGACGACCGTGTCGGGCGTCTTCGACTTGCTCGGCAGCCGCGGACCGGCGTAGCGCACGATCTCGTGCACCGTCATCGGCACCGCCGTCTCACGCAGAATCTCTTCGACCACGGCTAGCGTACTCATCTTCGTTTCCTCCCCGGGAAGCCCCGCTCCCCGGTCCCCACGATGACCCCCGCTGGCCATCCGGTGCTCGACAAGTGAGTGTTCGTCGCGTGCGTCCCGCTCGATGCGCCACGATCCGCGCGACCACCGAGGAGCCAATCCTCGGCCAGGTCGTCCTCGCGAACCAGTCTTGACATCACAAAAGTTCCGCGCGCTGCACAGCGACGAAATGATCGTCGGGAGCGGTTGCAATTTCTGGTCGCGGCGCTGGCGCGGAGGCCGAACATCGAGGCTCTCCACGTCGCTCGATCGCTCGGTCAGCAGCGCTCACGGCACGGTGCTACACCACACGCCACGGGTACACCACCCGCAGGAGCCGCTCATGACCTCGGTCTGGGAAACCATCATCGCCCTCGTGCTGTCGTTGACCAGCTTCTCGGTCAAGCCCAACCCCAAGGCGCCCGCCGGCGACGCCGTCCTGGCCCACGCGGTCGACGACGCCGACCTGATCGCCCACCTCGACTGGCGACCGACCGTGGCCGCCAACTACCCGGTGTTCACCCACCTGCCCGACGACCCGCTGATCCAGCAGGTGCCCGAGCTGCGCGACCAGCTCGCCGACGTGGTGGCCAAGGCCGAGGCCGCGCGGGCGCTGGCCCGCAGCACGGCCGGCTTCGATCCGATCGATCACCTCGACTCGATGACCATCTACGTCGGCGTGCAGCCCGGCGGCGTCGATCCCCGGGTCCTGGTCGATGTCCGCGGCACGTTCCCGGCCGGGATGCTCGGCAAGCTGAGCGCGAGCGCCGGCGGCGATGCGCAGCCGATCGACGGTCGCGACGCGGTGCGGATGCCCGACGGCACCATGCTGGCGATCGCCCGCGACGGCTCGCTGCTGGTCGGCGCCGAGGCGTGGGTCCGGCCGCGCGCGGCGGATGGCTGGAAGCCGTCGGCGCGGACCAAGGGCTCGGCGATGGCCCAGCTCGCGACCGCGCTCGACGCCCGGCCGTTCCTGCTGATCGCGACCCGACCGTCGTCGGCGCTGCTGGCGATGGCCAACGGCCAGCCCCAGAGCTTCGGCCGCGACCTCGCGACCGGCCACGAGCTGGCGATCTTCACCGCGTCGGCGACCGGCATCGGCTGGGTCTACCAGGCTCGCACCGACGCCTTCGCCCGCCGGGTCAAGGTCGCGTCGGAGGGCGTGATCGACCTGATGCGCGCGGCCCAGATCGCGCCCCGCGGCTTCTTCGCGCTCGCGACCGCGGCGCTGCCGAGCTACCAGGGCCTCGATCACGACCTCGACACGCTGATCGCGGCGAAGGACAAGCTCGCGACCGCGGCCAGCGAGCTGATCGGCGACGGCACGTTCACGGCCAAGGTCAAACTCGACGGCCGGACGGTGACGGTCACCGCCATCGGCAAGAAGCTGTCGGACGTGGTGCCGCTGAGCATGATCCTCGGGTTCGGCGCGATCGGCTGGGCCACGGTGGTCAAGGAGGTGGAGGCTCAGGGGCCGGTGGCCCGCGTGCCGGCGACCACGGTCCGGCCGGCGCCGACGCCGGTCCCGCCGGGCAAGACCCGCGCTGGCACCCCGACCCGTCCGTGAGCGGTCAGCCCGGACGGCGGGCGACGACCTGGACCACGGCGCTCGGGCCCTGGTGCAGCGCGCCCTCCTGGATCTCGCGCTCGCGCTCGCGCGCGACCACCAGCTCGAGCCCCGCGAGATCGACCTCGAGGTCGGCGAGCGTGACCAGCAACGCCGGATCCTTCGGCCCGCCGACGCCGTGGGCGAGCTGGGCCGGGGTGTAGGCCTCGATCACGACGACGCCGCCCGGGGCCAGCGCCGCCGCGGCGCGCTGATAGACGGTGCGGCGCAAGGCCGGCGGCAGGTGCATGAAGATCGCGACCACGCCGGTGTACGCGTCAGGCGCGGGCTCGAACTCGGCGAGGTCGGCGACCACGTAGTCGAGCGCGACCCCGCGGGCCGCGGCCAGCGCCGCCGCCTTGTGCTGACCCGCGCGGGAGAAGTCGACCGCGGTCACCGGGTGGCCGCGACCGGCCAGGAACACCGCGTTGCGACCCTCGCCCTCGGCCAGGCACAGCACCGGCCCGGGCGGGATGGCCCCGGCCTGCTCGACCAGGAAGTCGTTGGCCTCGGTGCCGTAGGCGTAGCCCTCGGCGCCGAAGCGCTGGTCCCACATCCCGGGGCCGAGCGGGGAGGTCATCGCTGTCAGCGGCTGCGCAGCTCGGTGACGACCTTCTCGATCGCGACCCGGGCGTCACCGAACAGCATCTTGGTGACCGGCTTGTAGAACAGCGGGTTGTCGACGCCGGCGTAGCCGGTCGCGCGCGACCGCTTGTTGACCACCACCAGCTTCGACTTCCACACCTGCAGGACCGGCATCCCGTAGATCGGCGACGCCGGATCGTCCTCGGCCCCCGGGTTGACGATGTCGTTGGCGCCGATGACGATGACCACGTCGGTGGTCGGAAAGTCGGCGTTGATCTCGTCCATCTCCATGACGATGTCGTACGGCACCGAGGCCTCGGCCAGGAGCACGTTCATGTGGCCGGGCAGGCGGCCGGCGACCGGGTGGATCGCGAACCGCACCGTCACGTCGTGACCGCGCAGGATCTCGGTCAGCTCGCGGACCGCGTGCTGGGCGCGCGCGACCGCCATGCCGTAGCCCGGCACGATGATGACGCTCTTGGCAAGGAGCAGCTTGTCGGCCAGGGTCGCGTGATCGATGTCGGCGACCTCGCCGACCGGCGCCACTGGCGCACCCGCCGCTGGCCGGGCCGCGTTCTTGCCCGGATCGGCGCCGAAGCCGCCGAAGATCACGTTCCAGATCGACCGGTTCATCGCCTTGCACATGATGTACGAGAGGATCGCGCCCGAGCTGCCGACCAGCGCGCCGGTGACGATCAGGAGATCGTTGTTCAACATGAAGCCGGCCGCGGCGGCGGTCCACCCCGAGTAGCTGTTGAGCATCGAGACCACCACCGGCATGTCGGCGCCGCCAATGGCGGCCACCAGGTGGACGCCGAGGACGCACGCGATCGCGGTGCCGCCGGCCAACGCCCAGGTGTGACCACCCTTGGCGTACAGCACCGCGAACACCACGATGCCGGTCAGCATCGACAGGTTGAACCAGTGGCGCATCGGCAGGAGGGTTGGCTTGCCCGACACCGAGCCGCGCAGCTTGAGGAACGCGAGCACCGAGCCGGTGGTCGTGATCGCGCCGATGATGACGTCGAGGTAGACCTCGATGACCTCCTTGAGCGGCAGCTCCTCGCCGTGCTTGGCGGCGCTGACCTGCAGCGAGAAGCCGACCAGCACCGCGGCCAGGCCGACGAAGCTGTGGAGCAGCGCGACCAGCTCGGGCATCTGGGTCATGCCGACCCGCGCCGCCAGGGTGCCGCCGATCGCGGCGCCGCCGAGGATCGGGGCGACCAGCACCCAGCTCGGCTCGAGCAGCTTGATCGTGAGGGTGGCGACGATCGCGATCGCCATGCCGATGATGCCGTACAGGTTGCCGCGACGCGCGGTCTCCTGCGACGACAGCCCGCGCAAGGCGAGGATGAAGAGGGCCGCGGCGATCAGGTAGGCCAGCAGCGACAGCGAGTCCGCGAGGAACATCTGATGGCGCATGGCTACTTCCTGAACATCGCGAGCATGCGGCGGGTGACCAGGAAG
>JAYVSF010000712.1:0-6292 GCA_043775605.1 Myxococcales bacterium | reverse complement strand
TCCGCCTGGGTCCACCCGAGCATGAGGTCGTCGTAGTAGCGGACGCCGTAGTAGTGGAGGCCGGTCTGGTCGTCGGCGACCTTGTCGTTGAACCGGCGGCGCTGCTCCGCCAGCCCCCCTGCGGTGCCCGCGGTCTCGAGGATCTCTCCGTAGGGGCCGTAGATGTAGCCGGCGGCGAGCGTGGCGTCGGGGTGGATCGACAGCATGGTGTCGTTGGCGAGGCCGTGGTACTGGAGTTCGACCGCCGTTGCGAGGTTGTACGGTGCCGGCCAGCCGCCGGCGCTGGCGTCCCAGCCGCCGACCGGCGAGACGATCTTGGCGACCGGCGTGCCCATCGACAGGTAGGCGAAGGCGTGGATCACCGGCGAGCTGCTGCCGCTCAGCGCGACCTCGAGCTCCGTGTCGTCGAGGAACAGGCGGACAGTGGTGACCGCGCCGGCAGCGGTGCGGGTGACGACCGCGACCCGCGCGCCGGCGTGATCGTAGTAGTACTCCTCGACGGCCCCGCCGGCCTTCAGCGCGCGGCGGAGCTGATCGTCGCCGTCGTAGGTGAACGTATCGGTCGCGGAATCCCCCGGATCGCCGACGATGCGGTGGACGAGGTTGCCGACCGAGTCGTAGTCGTAGCTGCGCAGGTTGGCGCCGCCGGCCAAGGGCACGAGCGCCGAGGGTGCCTCGGGATCCACGAGCGAGGTGTAGGCGTAGGTGACGTCGCGATTGACCACGTTTCCGCCAGGCGCGGCGGTGGCCGTGACGTGGGCGCTGGCCAGCTTGCCGCCGGGCGTGAAGCCGTACGACTCCGTGAGGCGGTTCGCGGCCTCGGTGACGCCGGTGAGCTGATGGCGCGGGTCGTAGTCGTAGGTGAAGTCGTAGGCGACCTCGCCGAGCTGGTGGTGCAACGTCGCAGGATCGTCGAGGCCACGGTAGGTGAGCGTCTGGGCGGCGTGGGTGCCGCCCAGGTTGTCGGTGACAACCTGCGACGTGACCCGGGTCAGCCGGTCGTAGGTCCAGTCCGAGCGGAACGTCCGCCAGCCGTCACCGATGCCGTAGAGGTTGGCGGTTCGGCTCTGGACCAGCCCCGCGGGGTTGCGGGTCTGATAGGCGACCTGGCGCTCGGTGCCGCCGGGCGGAAGCCAGAACATCGTCCTGGGCAGCGCGCGATCGTCGTAGTCGAGGCGCGACCGGGTGTCGTCGTCGGGCCGGCCGGCCTTGTGATCGGGGTAGGACTGGCCGACCACCCGCCCGCCGGGGCCGAAGGTCGTGGTGCTGACCCGGGTGTCCACGACCCCGCCGACGTTGTACTGCCTCGTCGTCGCGACGGGGTGGCCCTCGGCGTCGTACGCGTACGACGTCGTGAGCACGCCGTCCGGCATCGCCGCCGCGCAGAGCCGGCCGATGCCGTTGGTGCAGGTGTCATACATGTAGCCGACCGTGCCGATGCCGAGCAGGTCCTTGTCGGCGGTGGCCAGCTCGCGACCGCCGACGTCGCGCGACGTGAGCCGATCGATCGCGTCGTAGTGCGACGTGGTCCGGTACTCGGCGGTGAGCAGCGGGCTCGGCGCCGGCAGTTCCTCGGTCGTGAGGTTGCCGTGGTGGTCGTACGTGTACTTCCAAGAACGGCCGGCACGATCGATCTGGACGCGCTGCCCGACGTAGTCGTGGGCGAGCACGGTCACGACGCCGTCGGGGTTCTCGGTCCGCGCGACCTGATCGTGAGCGTCGTACTGGTAGCGCGTCCTCGCGTAGGTGCCGTCGCCGGCGAGGCTCGTGTACTCGCGGACCTCGGCGAGCCGGCCGTAGTGATCGTTGATCACGACCTTCTTCGCGGTCGGCCCGCCCTGACCGCCCGCTGCCTCGGTGCTGGTCGTGGTCAAGCCGTCGTAGGTCATGGTCACCCCGCTGGCGACGCCGGTGATCGCCGGTCGCAGCATCGCCGTCGGCCGACCGAGGCTGTCGTAGGCGTAGCTGTACGTCACCGTCGGGCCCGCGGTGAACACCGCGGTCGGATCGGGCACGGTCACCGTCGTCAGGTCGCCGCGCGCGTCGTAGTCGTAGGTCGTGACCGCGTCGCCATATGGCGAGGACGGTCCGGTCTTGACCCGGATCTCCACCAGGCGGCCCCGGCTGTCGAGCTTCGTCTCCTCGCGGGTCCAGCGGGTGGCGGGGTCGTAATCGATGAGGTTCTGGACGACGATGTGGGGCCGCGCGCCGCCGACGATCGCGTCGGTGTACGCGGTCTGCGAGACCAGGGTCTTGACCCACGCACCGGCGCCGGCATCGCGGTTGACGTAGCTCGCGATCGGCCGGCCGAGGCCATCGACGTCGGTCCAGGTCTTCTCCACGTTGGCGCCGACCCGGTTCGGCCCCTCGGACCAGAGCTTCGCGCCGGTGCCGGGCTCGTACTCGGCCGTGACGACGTGGCCGAGCTCGTCGGTCGCCGAGGTGACGAACCGCCCGGTCGGGTCGTAGGCGTAGTGCCGCGTCAGCCCGCTCGGCGACCCGGGGTCGTTCGGCTGCTGCCGCGGGCGCATCTCCACCGACGTCTGGCCCAGCGCGTCGTACTCAAAGGTGGTGTCGGCAGGATCGAAGATGTCGGGGCCCGTCGCCGTGCCGTAGTACTGCGACTGCTTGGTGACGTGACCCGTCGCCGGCTCGAAGACGGTCATCGTGAAGTTGGTCCAGGCGTCGTGCGCCGGGACGCCGTCGACCGCCACGAACGCGTAGTGCGCCACCTGCTGCAGCCGGTACGTCGTCGCGTTTGAGATCAGCTCGAAGCTCTCGACGCTGCGGCGGTCGCCGGCGTTGTACCCGGGTCCGTCCATCGTGTACTCGCCCATCGACAGCCAGAGCTGGCCGCCGACCGAGACCCACAGCGGCCACGTCGTGCGCCGGCCGGCGTCGGCGGTCCGGCACGCCACCTCGCTCTGTCCGTGGTCGCAGGTCCACGCGTACTCGGCGGCCGGATGGAACGTCTTGATCGCGCCACCGAACAGCGTCAACTGCATCCACAGGGTCTCGTTGATCGTCGCCGGGTTGGCGGGATCCTCGCTCGCGTACTTCCTGCTGGCCTTCAGCCGACCGCTCCAGTCGACGTCGAAGCCGTAGTCATCGACCTGGCGGGCACCCGACGGCAGGGTCGTCGTCACCTCCTCGAAGCCGCGGAAGCCCCAGCGGCCAAGGTCGTCGGCCTTCCACGCGGGATCCTTGTACGCGTACGCGGTCGTCGCCTGGTCGGCCGTGTCCCACTGATCCGCGGAGGTCATGTGGGCGACGGCCCACTGGGTGTGCGGCATCGCCTTGCTCAGCGACGGCTCCTGGGTCACCACGGTCGCGTCGGTCGTGGCCGCATAGGTGATGGTGACCGTCCCGCCCCGGCCGTTGTCGATCGCCTTCAGCAGGCGCAAGGGCTGGTGGTCACTGTCGCGGTAGTACTGCCCCCCGTCGAGATCCCACGCCTCGGGCAACCCGTCGCCGTCGAGGTCGACTAGGTCGCGCGTCGTCGCCCAGTTGAGGCGGTGCACCGTGTGGCCCGGCAGTCCTTGGCCCGCGTCCACGTACGCGAGCGATTCCTGGCCCAGGTGCGACAACCATGTCTGCGGCAGCGGGGTCGTCGGGAGGAAGGCGCCGCCACCGTTGATGTACAGCGCCGGCGGGTCCCACTGCGGCGGCGTCAGATTGGCTGGATTGACACGTGCCGTGTGATACACATCCGGCCGGCCGTCGGCGTCGATGTCGATCAAGCGCGACTGCGCGGTTCGCGTGCCGGCCGCGACCCCGGTCGCGGTCCAGGCCGTCGGGTTCACCCACGAGCGCGACAGATAGCTCACGAACGGCGCGGCGACGTTGAGCGAGCGCGTGATCGGGGTCGGATCCGTCGTGCTGGTCTGGTTGAACTCGAACGCCGCGCCATTGCCGGGAAACAGTCGGAGGGGTTCGAGGTCAGTCGCGGGCAGGTTGCGCGGGCCAGCCGGGGGGCGCGGGCCGAACTCTGCACTCGAGGTCTTCCAGACGTAGTCGGGCGCGCCGTCGCCGGTCAGGTCGACCACGGTGCTGATGCCGCGCACGTCGTAGTTGTTCGGCTCCTGGCCCGGCCCGTGCGGCGGCGGTGGCGAGTCCGACGCGCTGACCGGGGCGTCGCGGGCCGTCGTCCAGACGTGCGGGGCCGGGATGCCACTCTCGCCACCGATGAGATCGGTGACGAAGCCGCCCTCGCCATCGCTGGGAAAGACACCCCAGTAAGGAGGCCGCAGCGTTTCGCTCTGCGCCTCGGTATAGGTGCGGCCACGCACGACCGCGTCCATGAGGCCGTCGCCATCGAGGTCGAGGATGCCGTGGTTGGTCGACGCCACGCTGCTGCCGAAGGCGGAGTCGCCCGAGTCGGACTCGAGCGGGACCGGTTGGTACACGATGCGCGCGTTCGGTCCGGCGAGGTGGCCGCCGCCGAGGTTGTCGTAGATCATCCACGGATAGCGGCCATCACAGCGCTGCTGGGGCAAGGGCGCGACCGGGCACGTCTGCGTCGGCGACGGCGGCGGGTTGGCGTCGAGCCGCAGACAAGGACTGGCGTCTTGATGTCCCAACCCGGGAGGTCCGCAGCCGGCGCCATTGTTGTCGAACACCATCTTGAAGCTCGCCCCGGCGGAGCATTGGTGCTGACAATCGCCTTCGCAGGTCGTGTCCGATGGCGAGCACGCCCGCTGCGACATGCAAGTCGTGACGCAGGGGGTCGCGGGTTGCTGGCTGGCCCAGCCGATGACGATGTCGCACGCGGCGCGCGGAACATTGGCGAGGCAGGTGGCGAGGAGATCGGGGTCGAAGCGGCAGGTGCCGTGGGTCCAGCCGTACTGGCACGTCTGCGCACCGGCCACGCAGGTCGCCTCGGGCACGACACACGCCGGGCCGCTGGTGGCCCCGCACGCCGGCCAGGGTCCGAACCAGGACTGCTGGTTGGCATCGAACGGCCCGCGCGACTGGATGGAGGTCACCAGGTCGGGCAGCCCGTTGCCCTTGAGGTCGAGCCACCGATACGTCAGGAGCGTGTGCGACGATGTGCAGTTGGGCATGCCGGCAAGCGTCGTATTGACCAGGTTGGTGTACTGGCCACTCAGCGAGCACCACTCGTCGCCCGTGCGCGTGCCGTTCTGCCAGGGCAGCCTGGGCAACTGGATGGGCGGTGACGAAGGGGCGCCGAAGGACAGCGTGCCGGAGGCGTCGAGCCCCTGGTTCTTCATCCACGCGAACGTGCACTGCTCGCGATCGACCATGATCAGGCGGTCCTGCAGCCCGTCACCGTCGAAGTCGAGGAACATCGACTCGACGCTCGACCACTCGCCGTCGCGGGTGCCCCAGCCGAGGCTGTTCGACGTGATGGCGGCGCCGGTCGGCCAGGTGAGGGCCGGATGGGACTCGTCGAAGGTGCGGGTGAGGCGGTTGTAGGTGAGCGTGATCGGCGGCACCACGACGGCCGGCTCGGCGTCGCCCGACGCGCTCTCCTGGATGGACTGCAACTGGAAGATCGGCCCGTGCGCGCCCGAGCATGACTGGGCGCTGGGGTCGTAGGCGAGCGGGATCGTCCGGGTGTGGAGTGGTGTGGTCGAGGCGCCCGGCGCGAACGCGGTGATGCGGATCTGGTCGAGCCGATGGGTGCCGCGCACGATGCCCAGGCGGCGGTCGTCGACCTGACCGACGGCGGTGCCCTCGGCGCAGACCGGCGCTGGGCTCCATGTGAAGTCAACTCGCGCGAACTCCGGCTGGGCCGGTGTCACCCGCGGATTCGAGGTGTAGCGGATCTGGACGATGCGGGTCCCGACCCACTGGTATTCAACGGTGTTGCCATCGCCGTCGACCGACCGGGTCAGCGGGCTCCAGCGGTCGTTCGCGTCCGGCGCCAGGTCGACGTCGCCGAAGTAGTGGACGACGCCGCGGTGCGATCGGACGCGCCAGCGGTATGGCTCCCCGTTGTACAGGCGCTCGTAGCGGTCGAAGGCGGTGTCGTTCTGGGCGCGGTAGGTGTCGAGCACGTCGGCGGTGTGGTCGGTCGGCTCGGTCACGACGACCAGAGGCCGGTCTCCGGCGAGCGATGAGACGAAACGTTCGCGCTGCCAGGGGCGTGCGTCGTAGGGAGCCCAGAGTTGCTGCAGCCAGGACCGGGACGTGTCGCGGCGGATCTCGGGGATCGACAGCGACCAGCCCGCGGCGAGGCCGCCGTAGATCGGCGCCTGCGACGAGTACGCGAGGGCCAAGGACGGCTGCATGCCGAGGCGGCCGGGCGGCACCGTGATCGGATACACGT
>JAYVSF010000711.1:0-1967 GCA_043775605.1 Myxococcales bacterium | reverse complement strand
CTCGTCGGCCGCGGTCGGCGCGGTGGCGGGGCCGGTGTCGCCGCGGGCGGCCTGTCGGCGCGCGGCCAGCACCGCGGCCACCGCCGCGATCCGCGCCGGCGGCGGCTCGGCCGGTTGTTCGGCCTGGGCCCGCTGACAGTTGTCGCAGACCCCGCAGGCGGCGCCGTCGGTGTAGCCGAAGTACGTGACCAGCAGTCGCGACCGGCAGATGTGCGACTGGGCGTAGCGCAGCATCGCCGCCAGCCGGGCCCGGTCCTGGATCCGCTTCTGCTCGTAGCGCACCGTCGCCTGGGCCAGCTCGTCGAGGCTGGGCGGCTCGGGCGTGAGCGGCACGAACCGCTGGCCGGCGGCCTCGGCCGCGCAGCCGATCTCCTTGAGGAACGAGAGCACGACCCGCGCCTTCTTGGCCGGCGCCATCGCCCTGTCGGCGATCTCGCGCAGGCCGACCGCGTTCGGCAGCTCGAAGGCCGGCACGATCAGGTCGGAGTCGTGGGCATCGAGCGCCGCGATCACGGTCCCGGTGTCCGGATCCGGACCCAGGGCGAGGGCAGAGGACGCCGCGCCGCGCGCCCCGCCCTGGTCGCGCGCAGGGACCGCCGGGCCCGAGCCCGGAGGGGCGAGCTCCACGACCTCGTGCTCGCCGGTGTCGGCGAGGTCCGCGTGCACCTCGACCGCAGCCGTGCGTCGCTCGAGCGGCGCGCCGCCGTTCGCCTCGTAGACCGCGATCAGCGCCTCCGCGACCGCCCGGGTCTGCTCCGGCGTCGGGTAGCGCCCGCCGAGGAAGAAGCTCTGGATCCGCTTGTCCTCGGGCTGGTACAGCAGCACGCAGTTGGCCGGCCGGCCGTCGCGCCCGGCGCGCCCGGCCTCCTGGTAGTAGCTCTCGAGCGAGCCCGGGAAGTTGTAGTGGACGACGAAGCGGATGTCGGGCTTGTCGACGCCGAGCCCGAACGCGTTGGTCGCGCACATGACGCGCGGCTCGCTGCGCTCCATGAACGCGGTCTGGACCCGATCGCGATCCTTGGCCCGCATCCGGCCGTGGTAGCGCCCGCACTCGACGCCCTGGCTGATCAGGAAGTCGGCGAGCGCGTCGACGGTACGGACGGTCGCGGCGTAAATGATGCCGCTGCCGCCTTGGCGCTCGAGCAGGCGCAGCAGGATCGCCTGCTTCTTGCGCTCGCTGTCGGCCTTGATGACGTGGTAGCGCAGGTTGGGCCGGTCGAGCCCGATGTCGATCACCGCCGCCGCCGGGATGCCGAGCTGGGCGAGGATGTCGTCCTTGACCTTGGGCGGCGCGGTCGCGGTCAGGGCCAGCACCGGCGGCCGGCCGATGTGGTTGTGCAGGCTGCGCAGCGCGTCGCCGAGCCCGAGGTAGGCCGGGCGGAAGTCGTGGCCCCACTGCGAGATGCAATGGGCCTCGTCGACGACGAACATCGCCACCCGCAGCACCCGCAGGCGCTCGCGGAAGCGCGCATCGCTCAGCCGCTCGGGGGTGACGTACGCGATGCACGGCCCGCCGCTCGACAGCCGGGCCAGGGCGGCGGCCTCGTCGCGCGGCGACAGCGTCGAGTCGAGCCGGACGACGTCGATGCCGAGCTGCTCGAGCTTGTCGTGCTGATCCTTCATCAGCGCGATCAGCGGCGACACCACCAGCGTGATGCCGGCCAGCGCCAGCGCCGGCAGCTGGTAGCACAACGACTTGCCGGCGCCGGTCGGCATGATCGCGAGCGTGTCGATGCCGGCGACGACGTTGCGGATGGCGAGCGCCTGACCGGGCCGGAAGGCCTTGATGCCGAACCAGCGAGTGCCGAGCGCCAGCATGCGGGCGTCGGCCTCGGCCTCGGTGGCGGCCAGCGCGAGCGCCGCGCTCAGCGCGTCGTCGTCAGTCGGCACGGCGCTGCGCCGGTCGTGATCGCCGAGCGGCGCGCGACCCACGGTGTGCAGCGTCGACACCGGCTGATCGTCGTCGG
>JAYVSF010000710.1:0-5645 GCA_043775605.1 Myxococcales bacterium | reverse complement strand
AGTCATCGCCCGAAGCCGTCGGTCACGCCGGCCTTCGTCGACGCGCCGGCCCGCACGTTCACCCAGGAGCGCGCGCGCCGGACCTACGAGGGGCTGCTCACGGCCGCCCACCGGGTGTTCGCGGAGCGGGGCTACGAGGCGACCGGCACGCCCGAGATCGCTGCCGCCGCCGGGGTCGCGGTCGGCACCTTCTACCGCTACTTCGACGACAAGCTCGACTGTTACCTCGAGCTGTCGCGTCGGCACCTGGCGCGCGGCTACCACCGGATCATGGACCGCCTGACGCCCGAGCGGTTCGTCGGCAAGGACCGCGACGCGACGGTGGCCGAGGCGGTGGCGGTGCTGGTCGATCACGTCGCCGAGGCGCCGCAGGCCCATCGCGCGTTCCTCGAGGCGTCGCTGCGCGTGCCCGAGGTCCAGGAGCTGCGGCGTGCGTTCGACGACGCCGGGTGGATGCGGCTGGCCGCGCTGATCGCCGCGGTCTCGCCGCGGACCACGGTGCCAGATCCCGAGGCGACCGCGTGGGTGATCATGCAGGCCTGCGTCGAGTCGGCGACCGCGATGGCCGGCATCCACGGTCGACCGGCGCTGCCGGCGGCGCGGGCCAAGGCCGCGCTCGGCTCGCTGATCGTGCGCGCGCTGTTCCCGGACTCCTGATCAGCCCAGCGAGCGTCAGCGAGCGATTCAACAATGACGCTGGGTGTCTGGGGTCACAGGTGAGCTGCAAGGTCTGCCTGCGGTTGGTCTCTGGGCGCGACTCGATGGTGGGCTGCACCCTGCGTTCGATCGGCTAGACTCCGCGGACCATGAAGATGTCGAAGCTGGCGCTCATCGGTTCGCTGGTGCTGGCCCTCGCGGCCTGCGAGAAGAAGGCGAGCAAGACCTCGAAGCCGCCGGGCGCCGCCGCCGCGGCCCAGACCGTGGCCGCCGACGGGACCCGTACGATCCCGGTGGCGGTGCGCAAGGCCGGCTACGACCCCGACAAGATCGCGGTCAAGCCGGGCGAGAAGCTGAAGCTGGTGTTCACGCGGATCGAGGACACCGAGTGCGGCGCGCAGGTGAAGATCAACGACGGCACGCCGGTCGACCTGCCGATGAACCAGCCGGTCGAGCTCGCGCTGGTCGCGCCGGCGAGCGGCGAGGTCCACTTCGCCTGCGCGATGGACATGATGACCGGCGTGCTGGTAGTCAACTGACCCGCTGATCCGCGATCACTTGAGCGAGAACGACGCGACGAAGCAGGCGGCGGACGGCTTGCCGTCGACGGCGTACGGCGTGTAGCGCCAGGTCCGGATCGCGTCGGCCAGCTTGGTCGCGATGTCGCCGCTGATCTTGAGCACGGCGACCGAGGTGACCGCGCCGCTGCGATCGATGCAGACCTTGGCGCTGGCCGACTTCGGCAGCTCCTCGCGGGTGCGGTTGATCGTCGAGATCTGCGGCAGCTCGCCCGAGATCCGCTTGACCGCGTTGGGCGGCACGATCGGCACGGCGGTCGGCGTCGGCGGCGTGGGCGGAGGCACGATCGCCGGGTGGACGGCCGTCGCGCTACCGGCGCCGCTGCCGGGGACGACAGGCGGCGTGGTGACGCCGGTCGGTGGCGGCGTCGGCGGTCGACCGGGGACGACGGGGGTGACCGCGGCCGAGCCTGCGCCGGGCAGCCCGACCGGTGCCGTCGGACGCACGCCGGTGGGCAGGGGCACGGCGCTGCCGGCGCCCGGTCGTGGGACGGCGCTGCCGCTGCCGCTGCCGGTGCCAATGACCGGGAGCGCGCTGCCCCTGCCACTGCCGACCGGCGGCACCACCGGCGCCAGCCCCGCGCTGCCCGGACGGGGCACGAACGGCTCGGTCGGCGACGTCACCGGCAGCGTGGCGCTGCGCTCGTGATCGTGGCCGGCCTGGCGTTCGCGGGCGGCGCGCTCGGCGACCTTGATGTCGGCCATCGACGGGTTGAACTGGTACAGCGTCCCGGCCTCGACGGTGAACCAGTGCCGCCACACGATGTCGCCGTACTGGCGCAGCGACACGATGTGATCGCCGGGCGGCAGCAGCAGGGTCACCGGCGTGCGCCGACCGAGGTCGTGCCCGTCGAGCAGCACCGCGAGGCCGGGCGGGTCCGACGACAGCTCGAGGCTGCCCTGGCCCGCGTCCTCGCCGGCGGGCGCCGGCCCCAGGACCACGCGCACGGTCTGGGTCTCGTTCGACGACAGCTCGATCGAGGTCTCCCACGACAGGTGACCCTCGTGGCTGATCTTGACCTGGACCACGCCCGGCTCGAGCTGCACCGACCACGGCGCGCCCGGGTGCGGCTCGAGCCCGGCGATCTTGATGGTGGCGTCGGCGGGCTCGACGATGAACTTGAGCGTGGCCGGGGCCGCCGCGGTCACCACCGGCGCCACCACGGCCGGCTTGCCGGCGCCGCGGACCTGGACGACGTAGTAGCCGACCGCCGCCGCGGCCGCGAGCGCGAGGCCGCCGACCACCCATCCGGCGGAGCTCTTCTTGCGGCGGACGATGTGATCGCCGAAGTCGGCGATGGTGGCCGCCGGCATCGCCCGGGCGAGCGACGCGCTGGCGCCTGGCAGAGGCTCGACCACGCGCGCTGACGCCCCGGATCGCGCGGGCGTGACCAGCTCGACCGTGGCCGTCGGGGCGATCGGCGCGAGCTGTCCGGTCGACCGGACCTTGTCGGGGACCGCGTCGGGGCTCGAGCCGTGCGGCCAGGCGGCGGGCGCGGCCTTGGCGACCGGCACCAGCTCGGGGATCGCCGCGGGCATCGGCAGCGGGGTCGGGGCGTCGTCGAGCGCGGACTCCTCGAGCGCGGTCGCGGCGAACCCGGGACGGCGGTGGGCGTGGTCGGGGACGTCGTCGAGCGCGACCGGCGGGCCGGTGTCGTGCTCCCGGCCGGTGCCCCAGGCGACATCGGCCGCGTCCTCGAGCTCTTCGGCGGGCGCCGATCGCGCGCGAGTCGGCGCGATCGCGGCCGCGGCCAGCGAGGCCACCGGCGACCGCGGCATCGGGACCGCGCGCATCGGCAACGTGCTGCCCGGGCCGGCGCCCGGCGGCACCACCGGCGACCGCGACGCGACGCTGCCGAACGCGTCGGTCATCGCGCCGAAGCTGCCGCCCGGGCTGTCGAGTGCGAACGCCCACTCGATCCAGTTCTGGACCTCGCGGTTGGTCGCCGACAGCTGGTAGCGGATGCGGATCTCGTGGAGATCGTCGCGCATCTGCGCCGCCGACTCGTAGCGCTGGTCGCGATCGCGGGCCAGGGCGCGCAGCACGACGTGGTCGAGCTCGGGCGGCACCGCCTGGTTGAACGCCGACGGCGGCAACAGCTCCATCTTCTGGACGTTGACGATGGTCTGGTACTCGTTCTTCGACGCGAACAGAGGCCGCGCGGTCAGCAGCTCGTGGGCGATCACGCCGGCCGAGAAGATGTCGGACCGGGCGTCGAGGTCCTTGCCGGCGATAGCCTCGGGCGCCATGTACGCGAGCTTGCCCTTGACCCGGCCGGTCTGGGTCCGCAGATGCGACGACTGGGCCTTGGCGATGCCGAAGTCGATGACCTTGAGGTGGCCGGACTTGGTCACCAGCAGATTCGACGGCGAGACATCGCGGTGGACCAGGCCCATCGGGTGGCCGTCGGCGTCGTGCCGGGTGTGGGCGTAGTCGAGCGCGTCGCACAGCTGGATGAGCAGCGCGATCGTGACGTTGACCATCGGCGGGCCGCTGACCCGCCGGGCCTGGCGCAGCATCTGCCGGATGTCGCGGCCGTCGATGTACTCCATAGAGATGAAGTAGGTGGTGCCGACTCGGCCCAGCTCGAACAGCTGCACGATGTTGGCGTGCTGCAGCATCGACGCGAGCTTGGCCTCGCGGACGAACGCCTTGACGAAGGTCGCGTCCTCGGCGAGGTGGGGCAACAGCCGCTTGAGCGCGACCACCCGCTCGAACCCCTCGATGCCGCGCTCCTTGGCGCGATGCACCGTGGCCATCCCGCCCACGCCCAGGCGTTCGTGGACGAGGTAGGGCCCGAAGACCTCGTGGGTCTCGGCGGGGGCTGACTCGTTCGGCGGCATGTTACGGAACGGCCAAGATGGTGGCACGTTTGCCGAGGAGCCGCCTCACGATACGTGAAATTCGCGACACCTCGCGGCCCACGCGTAAGCGACGTCACCAGCGACGGTCCCAACCCCTCCGCGAGCGCGCCTCAAGACGACGGCGCTTCGCCGGGCGCGAGCAGGTCCATGGTCAGGGCGTGGATCGGGCCGGCGAGCTCGGTGGCGAGGGCGCGGTTGATCATCCGGTGACGCTCGATGGGCGAGCGGCCGGCGAACGCGGCCGAGACGATGCGCGCCTTCCAGTGATCCTGGGTGCCGGTCAGGTCCTCGAGCGTGACCTCGGCGTCGGGCAGCGCCGCCTGGATCCGCGCGGTGAGGTCGGCGGACGTCACGAGACGACGCCCAGCTCGCGGCCGACCTCGGTGAACGCGGCGATCGCGCGATCGACGTCGTCGTCGGTGTGCGCCGCCGAGAGCTGGACCCGGATGCGGGCCTTGTCCTTCGGCACCACCGGGAACGAGAAGCCGACCACGTAGATCCCGCGCTCGAGCAGCCGGCTGGCCATCTCGGTGGCGAGGTTCGCGTCGCCGAGCATGACCGGCGTGATCGGGTGGGTGCCGGGCCGGACCGCGAGGCCAGCGGCGGTGACCCCGGCGCGGAAGCGGACCGTGTTCTGCTCGAGGCGGTCGCGCAGCGCGGTCGACTCGGTCAGCAGCTTGAGGGCCTCGAGGCTGGCGGCGACGATCGGCGGGGCCAGGGTGTTGGAGAACAGGTACGGCCGCGACCGGTTGCGCAGCAGCTCGATGATCTCGTGCTTGCCGCTGGTGAAGCCGCCCGAGGCGCCGCCCAGCGCCTTGCCCAGGGTCGAGGTGTAGACGTCGACGCGGTCCATGCAGCCGCGGTGCTCGGCGGTGCCGCGCCCGGTCTTGCCGACGAAGCCGGTGGCGTGGCTGTCGTCGACCATCACCAGCGCGCCGTGGCGCTCGGCCAGGTCGCAGATCGCGTCGAGCCGGGCGATGTCGCCGTCCATCGAGAACACACCGTCGGTCGCGATCATCCGCAGCCGCTTGTCGGCGGTCTCGATCAGCATGGCCTCGAGCTGGTCGAGGTCGTCGTGGTCGAAGCGGTGGCGAAGGGCCTTGCACAGCCGGATGCCGTCGATGATCGAGGCGTGGTTGAGGGCGTCGGAGATGATCGCGTCGTCCTCGCCGAGCAGGGTCTCGAACAGGCCGCCGTTGGCGTCGAAGCACGAGCCGTAGAGGATGGTGTCCTCGGTGCCGAGGAAGCTCGCGATCGCGGCCTCGAGCTCGCGGTGACGGTCCTGGGTGCCGCAGATGAAGCGCACGCTCGAGCAGCCGAAGCCGCGGTCGTCGAGCGCGGCGTGGGCGGCCGCGATGATCCGCGGGTGCGACGACAGGCCGAGGTAGTTGTTGGCGCAGAAGTTGAGGACCTCGCGGCCGCCGACGGTGATGTGCGGGCCTTGCGGCGAGGAGATCACGCGCTCGTGCTTCCACAGGCCGGCGTGGCGGATCTCGTCGAGCTGCTGGGCGTAGATGTCGCGGGCGTTGCCGTACATGGGGACCT
>JAYVSF010000709.1:0-9434 GCA_043775605.1 Myxococcales bacterium | reverse complement strand
CATCGCCGACATCGATCTGTTCGAGATGAACGAGGCCTTCGCCTGCCAGTCGGTCTACTGCCAGCGCGAGCTCGGCATCCCCGACGAGAAGCTCAACGTCAACGGCGGCGCCATCGCGCTCGGCCACCCGCTCGGCTGCACCGGCGCGAAGCTGACCGCGTCCGCGCTGTACGAGCTGCGCCGGCGCGGCGGCCGCTACGCCATCGTCACGATGTGCATCGGCGGTGGCCAGGGCGCCGCCGGCCTCTTCGAGCGCGCCTGAGCGCGGGGACAGGCCAAGGCCGACGAGCCGGCCAGGCGCAGCACCCGCACCGACAGGCCGACAAGTGGCCCTGGAACCGATCGAACCGAGGGCGAAGAGGGCGTCGTACTCGTCGGGGGTCGAGTCCTGCGACCGGCGAGCTCAGAACGGATCCACGAGCGTCGGCGTGCCGCTCTCGATGTAGGTCTGCGCGAACTCGGCGGTCATGCGCTGGACCTCGACGATCGGGTTGCTGACCGCGAGCGGCGGGACCCGCTGGGTGAACGGCGGGAAGGCCACCTGGTACGTCGAGTCCTCGGCGTGGTTGGTCTGCATGCCGTGGGTCGCGGGCGTCAGCACGACCCACGCCGCGGTCACCGCGTGCCCGCCGCTGGTGACGTTGGCCGACAGCGGCGCCGCCCGGGTCGGCACGGCCTCGATGTAGCGGGGGCCGGCCGCCGACCGCGCGGTCGTCATCCACTCGACGCCGAGCGCCAGCCCGAGCGCCTCGGACCCCTGGTTGGGCAGGACCTCGTCGGAGAACGCGTTGAGCAGCGCGACGTGCTTGGGCAGGTCGAGCGGCGCGCGGATCGTCAGCGCGGCGTAGCTCAGCGGGTCGGCGTCCTCGATCAACGTCTGCATCAGCAGGAAGGCGATGTCGGTGTGGGGCGCGGCGACGCCCGGGCTGGCGCGGTCGTTGGCCACGCCCATCGCGCCGCCGAGGACGATCCCGAACTGCGGCCACAGCCACGGCGAGTTCTCGGTGATGTTCTGCAGGAGGCCGCCGCCGGCCACGCCGAGGACCGCGGCGTGGATCCGCGGATCGATCGAGGTGACGACGCTGCCGAGGATGCCGCCCATCGACTGGCCCGAGTACACCAGCCGGTCGGCGCGGAAGCCGAGCCCGGGGAAGTCGGCGGCCAGCGCCGTCCAGTCGCCGTCGCCGACCAGGCGGACCTCGGACATGATGTCGACCACGCTCTGCCGGAAGCTGGCCGACATGACCTGGGCGTCGACCTGCGCGATGCCGCCGGCGGCGTCGCCGATGATGTC
Organism: Myxococcales bacterium; assembly: GCA_043775605.1. Classification (GTDB taxonomy): domain Bacteria; phylum Myxococcota_A; class Polyangia; order Haliangiales; family Haliangiaceae; genus UBA2376. Next base: position 8,140 of record JAYVSF010000709.1, on the reverse strand, counting down.
GAGGAACTCGAGTTGGGTGGCCGCGCTGGCGTCGTCGGCGAGGCCGTCGGGCCCGTCGGCGCCGGTGAAGTTGTTCGCGGTGTCGGTCGCGGCCGAGGAGCGGTCGCCGTGCGAGGGGCTGTCGATGCCGATCACCGCGATGCCGCGCGCCGCCATGGTGTTGGCGATCGACGCCACCACCGAGCGCGAGCCGCCGAAGCCGTGGTTGAACACCATGATCGGCAGGTCGCGGAGATCGCCGCCGGTGGGCAGCGCGAGGAAGAACGGCACGTCCTCCATCCCCTTCACCACCGGGGCGCCGGCCTCGTCGTAGGTCCACCGGCCGAGCTTGCGCGGGCCGGCGCTGGTGAAGTCGACCGCCGCGAAGTGACCCAGCACCACCGCGCGCAGGTGGGCGTGGGCGATGCCGCCGCGGTTGTCCCAGCCCGGGTAGTCGTTGTCGACGGGCGTGCCGAACAGGCCGTCGAGCTGGGCGCCGGCCCGGTAGACGCGGTCGATGACCGCCTTGGCCGGCGGCTGCGCGTCGAGGATCCGGCGAGCGGCGACCAGCTCGGAGGTGTAGTCGGCGGTGGTGAAGCTGGTGGCGCCGACCACGGTCGACGGATCGATCGCGTGGGCAGCGAGGTAGGCCCGCAGCGGGGCGTAGGCCGCGGCGGCGCGCGCCGCCGGGCCCGACGGATGATCGGACGACAGCAGCGCGGTCAGGTCGGGATCGGCGGCCAGCGCCGCGCCCGAGGTGGTCGTGATCCCGCGGGTGAGGAGGTAGGCGTAGCGCGCGCCCTGGGTCAGCACGTGGCCGAGCTTCGGCTGGGCGTGCAGGTTGCCGTCGGGCTTCGCGGTGATCTCGAGCGGCACCACGCCGCCGTCGGCGAGCGCCACCAGCGTCACGGTCGACGCGTCGAGCGTCGCCGGATCGAGCCGCTCGCCGGTCGCCAGCTTGGCCACCGGGAAGATCGCGCCGGTGAACACGCCGAAGCCGCGCCGCCGCGCCAGCGCCGCGGTCGCCGTCTCGACCACCCGCGGATCGGCATCGACGCTGTGCGCGTAGGTCGCGGTCGTGACCTGGATCCGTCGGTCTGCGCCGAGCAGCGCGTCGTTCGGATAGGGCAGGTCCACCATCGGGATCGCCGTCGCCGGATCCGCCGGCAGATCGAACCGGAAGTACGGCCCCGCGGGCTCGCCCATCCCGTCATCGCCGCCGCACCCGATCATCGCCCACGCGAGCAGTCCCAGGACGAAGCGCATGACGCTCAGAGTACGGGGACAGGCTCCGCGGTCGCAAGCATGCAGGCCCGCGGCGCAGTCCCCGCGGTACTGTCGGCCGTGGCCGATCTCGAGCGCGTGTGGTTCACCTGGCCCGATCGCGGGTTCTCTTATCGCTGTGAGGGCTGCAGCGCGTGCTGCAAGGGCCTCGGCATCGGCCTCGATGTCGCCGGTGGCGAGCTGGCGGCGCTGGTGGCCCGGCGGCCGGCGATCGCGGCCTACGTCCGTCGGCGCGGCGCCGCGCTGACCGTGTTCAACCCGCGCGACCGCTGCTGGTTCCTGGCCGACGACGGCCTGTGCCGGATCGAGGCCGAGGACGGGCGCGCGGCCAAGCCGGCGTCGTGTCGTCTGTTCCCGTTCAACCGCGTGTTCCGGCTGGGGAGCTGGACCGTCGTCGACTACAACAGCGTGGTCTGCCCGCTGCGCGTGGGCGGCGAGGGCGTGGTCGCGCACGCCGACGTCTGGGCGGAGATCGAGGCGGTCGTCGACCCGGCGATCGTCGGCACGCCGCTGCCGGCCGGCGACGCCGAGCGCGAGGGTCGCGAGCTGGTCCTCCGCGAGCAGGCGATCGGCGCCGGCTGCTTCGCGGCGGCCGCGGCCGGCGACCTGGCGGCGGCGTGGCAGGCCCAGGCCAGCGGGGCCGCGCTCGACGACGCCGAGGCCGCCGTCGACGCCGCGAGCGTCGCGATCACCGGCGCGCCGTGGCGGGCGCCGACCGGGGCGACCCTGGCCAGCGCGATCTGGCTGACGCCGTCCTTGCGCTTCAACGAGCTGTACGGCCCGCGCGCCGGCAACGGCCGGCCGGCGATCGTCGCCGCGCTGCCGCGGATGTGGCTGGCCTGGCTCGGTCACGTCGCCGAGGGTGCGGCGCTGGCCGGGCGCGACCTCGGCCTGCAGGAGCTGACGACGATCTGGTCCGAGCAGGTGCCGCTCATGACGCTCGCGGCCCGCTGGGCCGAGGCGCCGGCGCTGAAACCCGGACCGATCGAGCTGCCCGGCGTCGATCCCGGCGGCGTGGTCCGCCGCATCGGCCAGGCCTGCGTCGACAACCGCAAGGCGAAGCGCGCGGCCGGTGAGCTGCTCGCGCCGATCCTCGCCGGCGCCGCGGTGATCGATCGGGTCGCGGCGATCAAGTCCGCCGACGCGATCCTGCGCGCGGCGTTCACGCGCTGACACCCTCTGCTGACGCGCCGATCAGCGCATCGGCTCGTGGACGTTCAGCGGCGGCCGGCAGTCGTCGGGACAGCCCTGCTGGCGCGCCGGCTCGCAGTTCGCCGACATCACCATCGGCTGCTGCGGGCACAGGTCCCGGTCGTCGGGAATGCCGTCGCCGTCGCCGTCGCTGTCGACGCTCGCCGCGGCGCTCGCGTCCGGTGGCGCGACCGCGGTGGCATCGATCGGTGGCGGTGGCGCCTCGGTGCCGTGGACCGCGCCCTTCGGATGGCCGCAGCCCGCGAGCGCCAGCGCGACCGTCGCAGCGAACCACATCGTCATTGTCCCACGGTCGCCCGAGCGCCGCCCCGGCGCAACCGCTCGACGACGGCTCGGGCGCGCCGCCGTGCGATAGTCCCGGCGATGACGACGAGCTTCTCGGCCTGGTTCCAGTGCATCGCCGGCTGCGACGGGCGGTGGCCGCTGACCGAGGTCATCTACCGGTGCCCGCGCTGCGCCGACCTGCTCGAGGTCGTCCACGACGTCGCCGCCCTGCGCGCGGCCAGGGACGCCGCCGGTTGGCGCGCGCTGTTCGCCGAGCGCTGGCGGTCGACCGAGCACCCCGACACCTCGGGCGTGTGGGCCAAGCGCGAGCTGGTCGCGCCCCACGTCCGCGCCGAGCACGTGGTCAGCGCCGGCGAGGGCGCGAGCGCGCTGGTGCCGCTGCCGCGCTACGCGCAGGAGCTCGGCCTCGCCGACGTCCGCATCAAGCAGTGCGGCACCTCGCACACCGGGTCGTTCAAGGACCTCGGCATGACCGTGCTGGTGTCGACGGTCAAGCAGCTGGTCGCCGACGGCGCGCCGATCGCGGCCATCGCCTGCGCGTCGACCGGCGACACCTCGGCGGCGCTGTCGGCCTACGGCGCCGCCGCCGGGCTGCGCACCGTGGTCATCCTGCCGCGCGGCAAGATCTCGACGGCCCAGCTGGTCCAGCCGCTGGCCAACGGCGCGCTGGTGCTCGCGCTCGACACCGACTTCGACGGCTGCATGGCGATCGTGCAGGAACTGGCCGCGCGCGAGGGCGTGTACCTGGCCAACTCGATGAACTCGCTCCGGCTCGAGGGCCAGAAGACGGTGGCGATCGAGATCGCGCAGCAGCTCGGCTGGGAGCTGCCCGACTGGGTCGTCATCCCCGGCGGCAACCTCGGCAACGTGTCGGCGCTGGGCGCCGGCTTCGACCTGATGCTCGACCTCGGCCTGATCGCGCGTCGCCCGCGGATCTGCGTGGCCCAGGCCGGCGCGGCCGCGCCGCTTTACCACAGCTTCCTGCGCGGCTTCGCCGACCTCGAGCCGGTGCGGGCTCAGCCGACCCTGGCCTCGGCGATCCAGATCGGCAATCCCGTCAGCTGGAAGAAGGCCATCCGCGCGCTGCGTCGCGCCGACGGCGTCGTCGAGCAGGCGACCGAGGCCGAGTTGGCCGACGCCGCGGCGCGGGCCGACCGCCACGGCCTGTTCACGTGTCCGCACACCGGCGTGGCCCTGGCCGCGCTCGAGAAGCTGACCCGGGCCGGCACCATCGCCGCCGGCGCGCGCGTGGTCGTGATCTCGACCGCGAGCGGCCTCAAGTTCGCCGACTTCAAGGTCGGCTATCACGAGGCCCGCCTCGACGCGGTGCCGGCGCCGCGCTGGCGCAACACGCCGGTCGAGCTGCCGGCCCGCTACGACGACGTCCGCGACGCCCTCCGCCGCGGCCTCGACGCCTGATTCTGGCCACCCTGTGAGCCAGCGCGCGTGGCTGGGTCGCCGCACCGGTCAGCGGGCCATCGTGAACACGCCGCGCAGGTCCTCGCTGCGCGACAGTTCCTCGGCGGGATCCTTGATCGACAGCACGCGGAACTGGTAGGTCATGCCGGGCACCAGGGCGGGGCCGGCGTAGACCGTCGACGGATCGTGGGCACCGCTGGGCTCGACATGGTTCCACACCATCGTGCCGTAGGCGTCGAACACATCGAGCCGGTAGCGATCCTCCGACGAGTCGTCGACCCAGCGGAAGGTCGGCGTCCCGGTCACCACCTCGGGCCCGTTCGCGCCCGGCCCGACCAGGTCGACGGCGCCGGTGACCTTGAAGCTCTGGCTGAGGGTGACGTCCTGACCGGCGGTGACCTGCTGGTGGACGATCGCAGTGCCGCCGATCGACGAGTTGTCGCGGACCAGGTGGTCGTTCTCGAACCCGGCCAGCACCACGTAGCGGCCGGCCGGCACGCCGTCGATGCGGAAGCCGCCGGTGATGGACGGGACCACGCCGGGACCGGGCGCGCGCAGGCCGGCTGGACTGTCGCCGCGGGCCAGCAGGGGATCGAACGTCGACTCGACCACCAGGATCACCGAGGTCGCCGTCCCGGACTGAGGATTCACCAGTTGCACCGAACCCGACACAGCCGCGACCGGCGCGCTGTCGAGCGCGAGATCGACCGCCTGATCCTGGCCGGCGGCGAGGGTGATGGTGTGCGCCACGTAGCTGTGACCGGCGGCGTACCCGCTGACGGTGTAGGTGCCAGCCGGCAGGTTGAAGATCCGATAGTCGCCCTCGCGATCGGCGATCGCGGCGCGACCTTTGACCGCGCCCGGCAGCGCCGGATTTTCGACCACGATCATCACGGGCGCGTGGGACGGATTCAGCGCGGCCACGCCGTGGAGTTGACCGGTCGGGGCGCCGGCCAGCGGCAGCAGCGCGACCTCGGTCTGGGACGACCGCACCACGTAGCGCCCGCCTTCGGCCACCGGGTTCGTGGTGTCGATCGGGAGTGCCGGGCGGACCCCGGCCGGGAACGACAGGTAGCCGGCAGCGTCGGCGCGCAGGGTCACCGTGCTGCCGCCGACCGGGATGCCGGCGGCGGTGCGGGTGGTCGGGATCCGGATCTCGTACGCGCCCTGGGCGTCGGACACCGCCACGGTGCCGGCGGGTGCCCCGTTGGCGTCGAGCGCGACCAGGCGGGCGCCGGCGATGTCGCCGTTGTCGGTGAGGTCGAAGGCTTGGCCGACGATCACCACCGGGCCGAAGCAGGCCGGCTGGCCGGCACTCACCACCTCGCAGACCTCACTGCTGTCGCAGCCCGTGCTCGCCACCGGATCGCAGGCGCCGCCGCCGTCGTCGCCACACGCGACCAGACCGAGCAGGACGAATGAACTGACGAGCCATGGACTTACCATATTGAACCTCTGGGCTGATGTAGCACCCAACGGTGAGTGGCGCCGCGGGCCATGAGGTCACCGGTTCCGACGTGGTATGCAGCGGCCGTCACGCGCGCCCGGTCGGCGGCGCGTCGGCGCGATCGCACCATGGTCACGGGTCGGGCCACGGCGCCGGGGCTTCGCCACGATCGATCGGCGAAGGCCGGCGCCTTGCGGTACTGTCCCGCCGATGGTCGCCCTCGCTCGCCTCCGCCCGCTGTCGTTCGCCCTCGCGCTCCTCGCACCCGCCGGCCTGGCCGGCTGCGGCGGCGACGACGGCACCACGGTCATCCCGCCCGATCTCACCGCGCACTGCGACTACACCACGGTCCAGCCCAATGGCGACGTCGGCACCGTGGTCACGGTCGCGCCGCTGTCGGCCGGCGCGGGGGAGGCCGCGTTCGACATCCCGGTCGGTACCGCGCTCGGTGGCTACACCGCGCGCGCCGGTTTCCTCGGCAACTCCGGCGTCGTCGACGGCCGCGAGGTCCCGATCTCGGGCGGCTTCCACCCGTCGGTCGGCATCGAGACCAAGCCCATGGCCAAGGCCCTGGTCCTCAAGAGCGGCGTCGAGACCGTGGTCTGGATCAAGCTCGACGCGATCTTCGTCTACGAGGGCCTGGTCTTCGACCTCGAGCGCAAGCTCGGCCCCGCGTACCAGGGCAAGGTCCTGGTCACCGCGTCGCACAGCCACTCGGCCTGGGCCCAGTTCACCGAGCACTCGCCGCTCAAGGTCGGCGCCGGCGACTTCCGCGAGCTGGTCTACCAGCGGATGCTGGCCGGGGCCGAGGCCGCCGCCCGCGAGGCGATCGCCAACCTGCGCCCGGCCAAGCTCGGCATCTTCACCGACACCAACTTCGATCCGACTGACCAGATCACCCACGATCGCCGTGGCGAGAACGATCAGCTGCCGGGCGGCAACCGCAAGGACGATCGCCTGCACCTGATCCGGGTCGACGGCACCGACGGCAACCCGATCGCGGTGGTGCCGATCTACGGCGTCCACGGCACGCTCAACGGAGAGGACAACCCGCTGGCCTCGACCGACGCGGTCGGCGGCATGGAGCGCGCCCTCGAGGAGACCTTCGATCGCAAGGTCGTGGTCATGCACCTGCAGAGCGCCGGCGCCGACACCTCGCCCGGCGGCCACGGCGACCTCGACTGCAACGTCCACGCGGGCGCCGACGGTGACCCGTGCCTGACCTGGCTGTCGGCCGAGGGCCACGGTCGGGTCGGGGTGCCGCAGCTGACCGCGGCCTGGACCGCCGCCGGCGCGAACATGAAGGAGACCATCGCGCTGTCGATGGTGACGCGGTCGATCGAGCTCGGGCCGTACCCCGACACATTCAAGATCCGCGGTGGCGCCCTGGCCTACGCGCCGTTCGATCTGAACCGCCTGCCCGATCGCAAGATCTTGGACGAGAGCAACCACATCATCTCGCCGATCGACGAGTACAACGCACCGACCGGCGCCGCCTTGTGCGAGACCGACACCGCGCTGTTCCCGGCCGCGGCGATGCCGGGCACCGAGGGCCTGCCGGTCTACGGCTCGTGCGTGCGGCTCGACGTCGCCAGCGACGTCCTCAGCTCGATCCTCGGGCTGTCGTTCCCCGACATCAAGGAGGGCGGCATCGCCTGCCAGTCGACCCGCACCACGATCTCGGCGCTGTGGCTCGACGACTACGTGGTCGCGACCATCCCCGGTGAGCTCAGCGTGCTGCTGGCCGACAAGCTGCGCTCGGTGTCGCCGGTCGACAGCGCCCACACGATCGCGATCGGCTACGCCCAGGGCCACGTCGGCTACACGCTCACGCCCGAGGACTGGCTGCTGGGCGGCTACGAGCCGAGCGTGACGTTCTGGGGCCCGCTCGAGGGCGAGTACCTGGTCGAGCGCCAGGCCGAGCTGATGTCGCTGGCGATGTCGGCGACCCGCGTCGACGGCGCCGAGGACGGCACCAACCGGGTGGTGGTGCCGGTCGAGGTCGACACCTTCCCGATCGATGCGCCGTCGCCGATGGCCGGCACGGTGCCGGCGACGGTGTCGGAGGATCTGTGGGTGCGCTCGGGCCGGCCGACCGATCCGCAGCCGGCCGCGACGGTGCCGCGGGTGACCGGGCTCGCGACCTTCGTCTGGCTCGGCGACGATCCGGCCACGAAGACGCCGGTGGTGACGCTCGAGCGCGAGGTCGGCGGCACGTTCGCGCCGGTCACCCGCCACAGCGGCCGGGTGGTCGGCGACGGCGACTTCATCGTCACCGAGGCGCCGTCGCCGCTGGTCCGCGTCGATGACATGCCGCAGCAGCACCTCTGGGCCGTGGAGTGGCAGCCGGTGCCGTGGCGCGGATCGCCCGACGATCTCGACGCGCTCTCCCGCCGCGGCGGCGTGCCGCTCGGTCGTTACCGCTTCAAGGTGGTCGGCAGCGGCTGGGAGCTGACCAGCCGGCCGTTCGCGGTCGTGGCCGGGCCGCTCACGGTCACGGCCCAGCGCGCGGCC
>JAYVSF010000708.1:0-17785 GCA_043775605.1 Myxococcales bacterium | reverse complement strand
CGGCCCCGGCGACGTCTCCGACCGGCGGCGGGGCCCGCATCAGGGTCGCGGCCAGCGCCTCACACCGACGGACCGTGGCCTCGACTGGCGGCGTGCAGCCGGGCGCCAGCAGCGCCACCGCGGCCGCAGGATCGCGCCGACCGATCGCTGTCGCGCGCCGGATGCACGCCGCGTGATCGCCACGGCTGCAGGCCCGAGCGTCGGCCGAGGTCCGCCCGGTCACGCTGGCCGCGAGCGCGCCACCGCTGGCCACCACCGCCGCGGTCAGCGCCAGCGCGCCGAGCCGGGCCTGGCGACGCGCCTGTCGCCACGGTGACGTCGTCGGCCCCTCGCCGTCCGTGGCGGCGTCGGCCAGCTCGCCCTGCCACGCCGCGCGCGCGAGCGCCGCCGGCCGCACCGCCAGCCAGCTCGCGCCGATCACCGCGAGCCCGGCCACCAGCACCAGCCCGATCGCCGGCAGCGTCGCCTGCGCGCCGAGCACCCACGCAGCGATCGCCAGGGCCGGGTACGCGCTGACCATCGGCACCCGCGCCGCCCGCAGCCACCGGTCCATCGCCGTCGCAGACGCCAGCCTGGTCACGCCGTGCCGCCGGCGCGCCTGCTCGCCGGCCTCGGGGCCCGCGTCGACCCTGGCGGCCAGCGGTCCGGTCATCCACGCCAGCGCCGCGGTCAGCCCGACGCGGGCCCGCGCGCCGACCGCCTCGGCCAGGATCAGGGGCGCGGCCTGGGTGGTCACGGTCAGGTCGACGTAGGGCTCGTCGGGCACGCGGTCGCGCCGGCGCTGCAGCACGACGTCCTTCAGGTTGCGCCACACGCCGCGGCCCGGTCGGGTCCGCTCGATGATGCGCGCGGTCGCCAACTCGGCCCAGGTCAGCCGGCGGCCATGCGCGGGGCCACCCTCGACCACGACGCCGTCGGCGTCGGCCCGCAGATCGGCCGGCGCTGCCCGCCGGGCGTCGGTCCCGGCCACGCTGCCCTCGAGCACCAGCACCAGCGCCACCGCCGCGATCATCAGGAACCCGAAGATCGCGAAGCCCAGCGGCAGGTACACCAGCGCCGGGACGTTGCTCTGCGACGACCGCAGGATCCCGTACATCACGTAGACGTCGACCGCGAGCAGGGCCAGCCCCGGCCCGGTCGCGGCGTGGCGTCGGGCCCACGCGTCGCAGGCGGTCAGCCCCGGTTGCAGCGGGATGCGCGACGGCTCGGCCACGCGCGATCGTACCCCGATCGTGGCCGCGAGCGCGCGCTCGGTCTCGCGCCTAGCGCTATCGGATCATCACGGGATCATCGGCACGCCGGAACTCTGGGCCATCCCCACGGTCGTGCCGGCGCCGAGCCAGGCCGCGCCGCCCACCATCTTCGAGCCGGTCCACTCGGCGGCGTTGCCGATCGGGTTGCCGACCGCCCCGACGACATCCTTGGTCCCCGACCACGCCTTCTCGGCGCCCGGCTCGGCCGCGTTGAGGCCGCGCTGGGCCGTGCTGTTCACGCCCGAGCCCAGGTCGTTGACGCCGGCTAGCGCCTGCTTGCCCAGCGTCATCTTCGACGACTTGATCTTGTCGTAGAGGGTCGTGAACATCTGGTCCATCGTCTGATTGGCCTGCGCGATCGCGCTGTCGAGGCCCTTGGCCTGGCCGATGATGGCCTGGACCACCTCGTCGCCGGCGCCGTTGAGGGTCTCGAGGTTCTGGCGGACCTCGGTCACGTGGCCCTTGAACTCGGTGATGATCTCCTCGGCCTGGGGCTCGATCGCCTTGGCCAGCTTCTTGTCCTTGTTCATCGTCGACGCTTCGATCTGGTTCTTGTAGTCGTCGCGCTTGGACTCGAGCGCGGTGACCGCCGAATCGCCGGCCGAGCCGACGTAGGCCTTGGTCTCGGAGACGATCGCGAGCGACGCCGGATCGTCCTCTTCGCCCTCGCCCTCGTGGCTCTCGTGCTCGTCGTTGGCCGCGGTGCTCTGGTTGGGCTCGACGCTCTGGTTGGGTTGGGCGGCGGTGGCGGCGGCCTTCGCCTCCTCCTCCTTGGCCTTCGCCTCCTCGGCCTTCTTCTTGTTGCGCTCCTCGGTCACCGCCGCGGTGATCGCCGTGATGAAGGAGGCGGCGTTGGCGGCCTCGGCCTTGAGCTGCTGCTCGAAGTTGTTGACGTCGGACAGGAAGACGTCGGCGTCGGTCGTGTTCTTGTCGCACTCGGCGATGTCGGCCTCGGCCTTCGAGGTCTCGGTCTGCGACGTGGTCTTGACCTCGACCTCCTTGGCGGCCGCGGTGTCGGCGGTCTTGGCTCCGGTGTCGGCGACGACCTTGGCCGCCGCCTGCTGGTTCTTCATCGCGCCGGAGTAGGCCTTGAGGTCGGCCATCGACACGCCGCACAGGCCCTTGAGGATGATGTTGGCGATCTTCTCCTGGATCCAGCCGAACAGCTCCGCGGCCTTCTGCTTGGCCCAGCGCTTGATGCGCCCGATGATCCGGCCCCAGAAGCCGCTGACCTCGGGCTCGGGCAGGTCGACCGCGGCCTTCTGGCCGGCGGTGCCCTTGGCCTCGTCCTGCTTGGCGGCGCCCTGGCCGCTCGACGTCTCGCCGGCGGTCGCGGCCTTGGAGTTGGCGTCGACCGCCGCGCCGGCCTGGTGGGTGTCGGCGCTGTGGGCCTTGGCGTCGGCCTGACGCTTGGCGGCGTACTCGTCGTACTTGCCGTAGGTCGCGAGGGTGTCGACCGCCTGCTGCTTGGCGCCGATCTGCGCCTTCTTGAACTCGATGGCGATCTTGCGCATCAGGCCGAACTCGCCGAGCGCCTTGTTGTAGTCCTTCTCGAGCGCAGGCCAGTAGGGCAGGGGCTCGCCGCCCTCGCCACCTTCACCGCCCGCGCCACCCGCGGCGGCGCCGGCCGCACCCGCGGCGGGATCGGCGTGCGGCGTCGGCTCGGCGTGGACCGGCTCCGGCGTGGCCGCCGGCGGGGCCGCGTTGGCGTTGCCCGGAGGATGCGCGTTGGCGTTGGCCGGAGGATGCGCGTTGGCGTTGGCCGGCGGGTGCGCGTTGGCATTGGCCGGCGGGTGCGCGTTGGCGTTGGCCGGCGGGGTCGCGTTCGCGCTGGTCGGGCTCGCGTTCGCGTTGCTGTTACCCGACGCCCCCGCGTCCTTCTTCTTGATCCGGCCGAGCATGCTGGTCGCGGTCGCGCCGATCGACGAGGCCGCGGCCTTCTTGGCCACAAAGGAGTGGAAGTCGGCCTTCGACGTGTCCTCGGGGGCCTTGACCTCGGGCCCGTTCAGGCCCTTGGCCTCGTCGCCCGCGCGCTTCGACGCGTTGCTCGCTGCGCTCTTCGAGTCCCACTTCAGCGGGTCCTTGAAGTCGAACTTCTCGGCCGAGTCCCAGCTCTTGCCGCGCTCGGTGGGGCGGTCCTCGCCGGGGTGCAGCCAGGTGTCATAGGCCTCGCGGCCGGTCTTGAACGCCTCGTAGCCGGTCTTGCCGAGCTCGACGGTGTTCTTGGGCATCGCGTGCTCGTACTTGCCGCCGCCGACGGTCTTGGCGGTCAGGTCGTCGAGCGCGCGGGCGTCGTCGAGCGGCTTGAGCGAGGTGTTGAGATCCTTGAGCCGCTTCTTCTGGGCGTCGGTGAGGTTGTCCTCGCCCATCTCGAGCAGCTTCTTGCGCTCGGCGTCGGGCTTGGCGAGTTGGTGCTCCTTCTGGAAGCGATCCTTGCTGTTCTTGGTCGCATCCTCGGCGTACTTCTCGGGATCGGCGTTGCGCAGATCGCGCTGAGCCTTCTCCTTGAGCTCCTTGGCCTCGGCCGCGGCCAGATCGTCGGCTGCCTTCTTCTCGGCCGCCAGCGCGAGCTGCTCGACCTCCTCCTTGGTCGCCTTGCCGACGTTGCCCGCCTGCTGAGTGGCCATGTTGCGGTCGTTCAGCGTCGACGACCGGCCGGCGCGGTTGACGCCGTCGGCCTTCATCGCGTCGTTCTTGGCCTGCAGGTCGTCGGCCTTGCCCAGCAGCCGCTCCTTGCGCGAGTCGGCCAGGTGGCCCATGTCCTGGTTGGCCAGGTGCTTGGCGTAGGCCGCGCTCTCCTTCTCGATCTTGTCGGTGCCGGCGTTGAGCGACTTGGTCCCCTGCCAGTTCTCGCCCCACTTGCCGGCCTTCTCGCCCAGCTCCTCGGCCTTCTTCTCGAGATCGAGCTTGTCGGCGAAGCTGCTGCTCTTGGCGCCGACGGTGTTGCACCACTTGGCGAACTTCGAGTCGCCGTACTTGGCCATCAGCTTGTCGCGGGCGCCCTTGACCAGGTCGGCCGGCTTGTTCCAGACCTTGCTGCCCTTGACCTTGGTGACGACGCTCTTGACGCCGGTGACCACCTTCGAGTTCTTGATCGCGTCGCCCGCCCTGGCGATCACGCCCTTCTCGGCCACGAACACGCCCTTGACCACGCTGCCCTTGACCCCGCCGAAGCCGAGCTTGCGCACGATCTTGTTGACGAAGTTCTTCACGTTGCCGCCGACCTTCGCCGTGATCTGACCGATCACCGCCTTGGCCCGCTTGAGCAACCCGTTGAGGATGCCCTTGCTCTTGCCGAGCATCCCCTTCATGAACTTGGGCCCGTACTGCATCGCCAGGCTGATCAGGCCGCTGGCGGCGTCGTTGGCCTCGGACACCAGCTGATCGGCGCAGGCCGCCTTCTCCTCGGGAGTGGCGCCCGACGCGATCAGCTGAGCCAGCCGCACGCCGTTCAAGCCGGTCAGCACCGCCGACAGCACGAACGAGATCGCGTCGCAGATCAGGCCGACGACGTTGAGGATGCGGGCGATGCCCGACACCGCCGCGCCGATCGGCGGGAAGATCATGCCGAGCAGGCCGATGACCGTGAGGATCAGGCCGAGCTTGCCGCAGATGCTGCCGACGATGCCGGTGACTGACTTGATCACCGACAGGACCTTCATGATGGTCCCGAGGGTGCCGTCGGCCTTCTTGTACGGGTTGTTGGCCCACACCGCGGCGACGTTCTTGCCCTCGCCGATCCAGTTGGCGGCGGTCGCGATCGCGCCCTCCATGCCGCCGTCGGCGACGTAGACGTCGAGCGAGCCCGAGAAGCCCTTGGCGATGCCCGCCATCTGCGAGATCTTGCCGAGGGTCTCCTTGGCCTCGGGCGACTTGGGCGTGTACGCGTCGAGCAGAGCGCCGATGTCGCCGTCGCCGGCCGCCAGCTTCGCGACGATCGAGTCGCCGACCGCTGCGGCGCTCGCGGCGCCACCCTTGCCACCCTTGCCGCCCTTGCCACCGGCCTTGGCCGGCGTCTTGCCGCCCTTGCCCTCGCCGCCCTTCTTGCCGGCCGCGCCCTGGTCGCCGGCCTTGGCCGAGGCCGGGGTCTGGACCGACGGCTTGGTCGCCTGACCCTTGGGCGGCGGCGCGCCGGCGTCCTTGGGCGCGTCCTTCTTGTTCTTCTCGACCTCGCTGTCGAACTCGTCCGCCTTGTCCTTGGCCGCGCCCTCCTCGGTCGACGCCTTCGACGACGTCTCACCCAGCATCGAGTTGAGCCAGCCCATCGGCGAGTTCGCGAGCGCGCCCTCGACCTTCTCGATGATCGCCGCGTCCTTGGGCGAGGCCGCGCCACTCGCGTCGGCGTGCTTCTTGATCAGGGCCTGGGGGTCGGGATGGGCGGTGGTCATGCGTACTCCTGGAGTCAGGCGCCGTGGGCGGTGACGGACTCGGCCAGCGCCCGAGCCCGGTTGACGTCGTCGACCAACGTCTGGAAGCGATCGGCGCCAACGCGATCGCGCAAGGTCTCGAGCAGAGGCGTGAACAGCGGCTTGACGGCGTCGCCCTGGGCCGAGCGCAGGGCGTGATAGCTGTCCGCGATGGTCCGGTAGGCCGACGGGAAGTCGCCGTGGTTCTGGTAGATCTGGGACATCAGGCCGACCGCGGCGACGTAGCGGCGGAGGTCGCCGCCGGCCTGGCCGACCCGGGCGATCTCGAGGCAGCGCTCGAGCGCGCCGGCGGTCTTGCCGCGCTGGCTCATCAGGCCGGCCTGGGCGATCAGCGTGGCGACGTGGAGGTCCTCGAGGCCGCGCTCGAGCGCGCGATCGCGGGCGACCTGGATGACCCGCTCGGCTTCCTCGCCGCCGGCGCGATCGCCGCGGGCCGACAACGCCGCGGCCCGGGCCAGGCGGGCCTCGACCTCGTCGGCCGGGCTGTCGTGGTCATGGGCAAGCTTGACGACCTCGCGCAGGTGATCGGCGGCGCGCCCGGCGTCGCTGCGGGCGAGGGCGTCGGTGGCCAGGAGCTGGCGGGCGGTGAACAGGGCATCGGCCCAGGCCTGGGGCTCGTGGCGCAGCTCGCGGGCCAGCTCGATCAGGGTGTCGAACGGCGCCGGATCGCCGGGCGTCTCGTGGATCGCGCACTCCGCGATGCCGAGCGCGATCTCGACCACCACCCGCCGCCAGCGCGGGTCGGCTTGATCAGCGATGGTGTCGACGTGGCGGGCGGCGCCGGTCAAAGTTGCCGTGGCCGCGTCGTGGGCCCCGCGCCGGACCGCGACCCGGCACGAGCGGGCGGCGCCCAGGTACATCCACGGGCCCTGGCGGTCGACGCGATCGCCGGCGGCGGCGAGCGCCTGATCGGCGCCGTCCCAGTCGAGCTCGACCATCTTGACGCTGGCCAGGCGCAGCAGGACGCGGGCCTCGAGCTCGCGATCGGGCGCGGCGTCGAGCGCGGCGCCGGCCTCGCGGATGGCCGCGCGGATCACGTCGGCGCGGTGACCCAGGAGCGGTTCGCGCTCACACAGCTCGACCGCGAGCTGCGCGCGCTCCGCGCCGCTGGCGGCGGCGAGCCGGCTACGCAGGGTACCGATTTCTGCCATCACTCCATCATATTACGGGTGTATTGCGGCCGACCTTCCCGGCCACATACAATCCGCAAGTGTCGGCGAAACCAAGCGATCTGGCCACGGCCGCGCGGCTGCGCAGCGAGATCGCCACCCTCGCGCGCGGTGGCGAGTACGGCATCGCGATCGAGCGACTTTGCGCACTTGCAGCGGTCGATCTCCGAGCAGGCCTGACCGCTGACGCGCTGCTTCGGAGCCGGCAGGCAGCCGCGCTGGCCCGCAGCCACGACAACCGCGAGGCCGAGCTGCGGGCCGAACTGGTGCTGGCGGTCGGGCTTTACGATGCCGGCGAGGCGCTGGAGGCCGAGCGGACCACCGACTCGGTGCTGACACGGATTGGCGACTGTGCAGAAGACGTCCGGCCGCCGCTGGCCGCGGTCGCCTACCTGATCCGCGGGATCGCCAGCCGGCACGCACGCCACCTGGACGGGGCCCGGGTCGCGCTCGACCAGGCCCGGCAGCGGGCGGTGCGGCTCGGGCGCGCCGACCTGAGCGCGCCGATCCTCACCGAGCTCGGGGTGGTCGAGCTCCTGGCCGGCGACCCGGCGGCCGCCGCGGTCTGCTTCCGCTTCGCCCGCGAGGCCTACCTGTTGCTCGGGCGCGGCGAGCCGGCGGCGGCGGCGGCGGTCATGGCCCTGGCGGCGTTCCTCGATGCCGGCCGGGTCGAGGAGGCGCTGGCCCTGGCCGCCGAGGCCCTGGCCCAGGCCGCGGCCGATCCGGTGGCGACCGCGCGGATCGTCGCGGCCCAGGCCGACGCGCTGGTGGCGGCCGGTGACCTCGACCGGGCACGGGTCGTGGCCGATGACGCCACGGTGCGAGCCCGCGCGCTGCCCGAGGCGGCGCGGCGCGAGCTGGGCGTGGCCGGGCGGCTGCGCCAGCTCCGGCTCGAGCGCGATCTCGACCGCCAGCGCTTCCACCTCGAGGCCGCGGTCGACCTCGGGCTGGTCGCCAGCGACGGGCCGGCCCTGGCCCGCGCGCTCGACGGCGTGGTCGCCGACCTGGTGACCGGCGCGCTGCCGGCCGCGGCCTGGGACCTCGTCGCCGCGCTTGGCCAGCTCAGCCGCGGGCTGGGCCTGACCGCGCTCGCCCACCTCGCCGACGTGGCCGCGTCCGAGCTACGATGACGACCTTGTCGTCCGCTCACTCGATCGATCCCGCCGATCCCGGCCGCGGGCCCGGCTACGCCGACGGGCGCGAGCACCTCGCCGACTGGGCCACGCTGACCGCGACCGCATTCGAGCGGCTGGCGCTGATCCGGCGCGCGCTGCCAAGTCGCGGCCTCGTCACCGCCGACGATCGGCGGGCGGCGATCCTGGCCACTCCCGAGCTGGCGGCCCACGACGAGCAGGTCGCGCGCGGCCGGGCCGCGATCGCCGCCCGCGCCGCCTACGCCCGCCGGCTGGGCGTCGAGCTGCCGCTCGAGATCGTGCGCGAGCGGTTCGCCCTGACCGCGCTCGATCTCGAGCTGCTCGCGATCCTGGTCACCGTCGAGCGCGGGGCGGCGTTCAACCCGTACCTGAGCGCCAGCGACAAGCAGGAGCCGATGCAGGCCGACGTCGCGTTCCTGGTCGCCCTGTGCGGTGACGCCGGCGGCCACACGCCCGAGGCGGTGCGGCTGCGGTTCACCGGCGACGCGCCGCTGGTCGCGCACGGCCTGGTCGCGCTGGCCGCCGGGCCGGGCTGGGTGCCCGACGCACCGCTCATCTACAAGCGGGTCCGGCTGGCCGATCGCGTGCTCGACTTCATCGATGGCCAGCGCGAGCCGGGGCCGACCGTGCTCGGCGCCTCGGCCCGGTTCGTCGCCAGCCCGATCCCGGCCAGCGAGCTGATCCTGCCCGATCGCGCGACCCTCGACGATCTGGCCCGGGCCCTGACCCGCGCCGATCACGCGATCGAGGTGCTGGGCGCGCCTGGGGTCGGGCGCAAGTCGGTGGTCGGCGCCGCCGCCCGCATCCTCGGCCGGCCGATCCTGATCGTCGAGCTGCCCGAGATCCCGGTCGACGTCGACGCCCTGACCGCGACCCTGACCCCGCTGCTGCGCGAGGCCCGGCTGCAGGACGCGGTGCTGATCCTCGACGGCGCGGATCACTACGCCGACGGCGAGGGCCAGGGCCACGTCATCCCGCACCTGGCGGCGATGCTGCGGCGCACCGGCGGCGCGGTGGTCGCGGTCGGCGAGCGCTCGATCGCGTGGCTCAACCGGCTGGGCCGGATCACGCTGCAGTTCCTGGTGCCGTTCCCGACCGCCGACGCCCAGCGCAAGCTGTGGATCCGCCACCTGCCGCCGCAGCTCCGGCTGGCGGCCGACGCGTCGCTCGACACCATCGTCAAGCGCTACGCCGCGTCGTGCGCGTCGATCGGCGAGTCGGCGGTCGAGCTCGGCCGGCTCGATCACGTCCACCAGCGCGGCGGGGTGATCACCGAGGAGCACGTGATCGAGACCGTGCGCAGCCGGCTGTCGCACCGGCTCGGCGCGCTGGCCTCGGTGGTCCGCACCACCCTCGAGTGGCCCGACGTCATCCTGCCCGACGACGTGCTCGGGCCCGTGTTCGAGTTCCTCAACTACGCGGCCCACCGGGCCCACGTGTTCAAGGCGTGGGGCTTCGATCGCAAGCTGCCCTACGGCCGCGGGTTGTCGGCGCTGTTCTCGGGCCCGCCCGGCACCGGCAAGACGATGATCTGCTCGCTGCTGTCGAAGGAGCTCGGGCTCGAGCTGTACCGGATCGATCTCTCGCAGGTGGTCAACAAGTACATCGGCGAGACCGAGAAGAACCTCGGCCGGGTGTTCGACGAGGCGGCGCGCGGCCAGGTCATGCTGCTGTTCGACGAGGCCGATTCGCTGTTCGCCAAGCGGACCGAGGTCAAGAGCAGCCACGATCGCTACGCCAACCTCGAGGTCAACTACCTGCTGCAGCGCATGGAGTCGCACGACGGCGTGGTGGTGATGACCACCAACAGCGAGACCGCGATCGATCCGGCGTTCCGGCGGCGCATCCGGTTCCGGATCCGGTTCCCGGCGCCTGACGAGAAGCAGCGCAGCCAGCTGTGGCAGGGCATGGTGCCGCGCGAGGCCCAGCTCGCCGACGACGTCGACTTCTCGGTGCTGGCCCGCCGCTTCCCGCTGGCCGGCGGCAACATCATGAACGCGCTGGTCCGCGCCGCGACGTCGGCGGCCGCCGATGGCGGCGTCATCCACAACCACCACTTGATCCGCGCCGCCGAGCTCGAGTACTCGGAGATGGGATTCCTGGCATGACCGCCGCGACCGACGCTGGAGCACCCGAGACGGCCGCACCGCCGACCGAGGGCGCGGGTGATGGACCGCCGCTGAGCCGGGCCGGGCTGCGGCGCGCGGCCGCGCTGGTGCCCGACGGCGAGCGCCGGCGGCTGGTGCCGCTGTTGATGCGGCCCGAGATCATCGCGCCGCTCGAGCCGGCCCGCGCGATCGAGCGGCTGATGGCGTACCTGCTCGATCCCCTGGGCCGGGCGATCCTCGGCGTCGACGACGAGCTGGCCGCGTGGCTGGCGGGCTCGCCGCTCCTGCGCCCGTGCGGGCCCGGCGCGGCCGCGCCGCTCGGCGACGACCTGGCGGCGGCGCTGGTGGCGCCGATGCTGGCGCGCCAGGACGAGCTGCCCGCGGTGCTGTGGAAGTGGCGGTGGTCGCCGCGCGCCGACGAGCTGATCGCGGCCACGGTCGCCGAGCTCTCGCCGGCCGCCGGTCAGGCCGCGCTCGGCACGCTGCTGGCGCCGGGGCCCGACGAGGATCGGGTCCACCAGGCCGCGCTGCAGGCCGGACGGGCGCTGGCGCTGTGCCCGCACCTGCACGACACCGCCGAGGCCACCGCGGTGGTCGACGCGCTGGTGCCGCTGCTCAACCGCGGCACCCCGCGGCCGCTGCTGGTGCTTGCGGTCGACGCGCTGGGGCCGATCGGCCGGGCCCGGACCGAGCTCGGCGAGCGGGTCCGCTTCCACGGCATGTCCCAGCTCGGCGCCGCCGTCGATCGCATCATCACACCGACCAAGGCGCCGACCGGCTTCGCCGCCGAGCTGGCCGCGCTCGACACCCCGGCCGGCGATCCGGCGTTCGAGCGGGCCCGGCGCATGCCCGACTGGGAGGTCGCCGAGCACTGCGCGCACCTGCTCGGCGCGGCCGCGCCCGACGAGCCCGAAGCGTTCGTCGGCTGGCGCCAGACCTGCATCGGCCTGTTCGCCGATCTCCCGCTGCTGCCCGCGTTCCTCGACGGCCTGGTCACCGCCGCCGCGGTCGGCCCGGTCAGCGACATGGTGGTGGCGCTGGCCACCGGCGACGACGACGATCGCGCGATGGCCGCCGATCTGTCGACGATGCTGCCGGTCGACGGGGCCCGATCGGCGCTGCTCGCGCTGCTCGAGGATCAGCGGCCCGGGGTCCGGGTCAGCGCGCTGCAGGGGCTGGCGCTGATCGGCGACGTCGACGCGATCTCCGCGCGGCTCGGCGATCCGACGCCCGAGGTCGCGGCCGCCGCGGCCCTGGCGCTGGTCGAGCTCGGCCACGGCGCCGCCTGCCTGGCCCACCGGCCCGACGATCCCAGCCGTCCGCGCTGGGCCGCGATCCGCGCCGCCGCTGGCGCCGCCGACACCGAGACCGTCGGCGAGCTCGCGGTCGAGCTGATGCGCCAGCTCGACGACGCCGGCGACACCGACGATCTCGAGGACTCGCCGCTGCTGCTCGCGCTGCGGACCGCGCTGTTCACCACCCCGGCCGGCCTCGGACGGGCGGCGGCCTTGCTCGGCGGCGTGCCGGCGTCGTTGCCGGTGGTCGCGCTGGCCGCGCCGCGCGACGACGATCAGAACCCGGGCGTGCTGGCGCCGCCCGACGGGCTGGCCGCGCTCGCGGAGTCGCTCGGCGACGCGCTCGACCACGACGACGAGACCGGCGCGCTCGGCTTCACCGTGCTGGCCGGGCTGTCGTGCGGCGACACCGCGCTAGCGGCACGGATCGCGGCGCGCCTGGCCGCGACCGAGGGCTTCGCCGGTCAGCTCCTGTTCGCGCTGGCCGAGCTCCGGGTCCGCTCGGTCGAGGGCGCCGCCGCGCTGGCGCCGCTCCTGGCCGCGACCCAGCCGTTGCCGGGCCGGGTCCTGGCCGCCGCCGCCGCCGGTCGCATCCTGCCGCTCGATCACCCGGCCTGGTCCGACGTCGCCGCGCTGCTCGAGCTCGGCACCTTCGCTCGGGCCGCCGCCTGGGCCTCGCTCCGCGATCGCGTCCGCTTCCCGCCGATCTGACCCGACCTCCTCGAAGGTGGATCAGCTCAGATCGCCAGAGCTGATCGGGCGCGGGCCCGCCCCCCTGATCAGGGGCTCGGGGTGCGCGACAGCACGCGGCGGGCGTGGACGATCTCGCCGCCGAACGCGCCGGTCGAGCGGATGCGGATCTCGAACGGCAGCGTGGCCTGCTCGCCGCCGAGCTCGACGACGACGCTGGCGTGCACCGTCGCAGCGAAGGTGTGCGGCACCGGGTCGAGATAGTCGATCCGGACCTGGAGCGATGGCGCCCGGTCGTCGAAGCGCGGCTCCGGCACCAGCGGATCGATCCACTTGCGGCCCGAGGTCAGGCGGCCACCGGCGAACCCGGGCGGCAGCACGTACCCGGGCGCGCCCTCGATCGTGAAGCTGACGTCGACCCGCGGGCTGTCGTCGGTCACGGCGACCACGCGCAGCCCGGCGAGGTCCAGCCCCGCGCCGGTCGGGCCGACGTCGATCACCAGGCCGACGGTGGGGTTGATCCGCCAGGCGACGCTGTCCTCGCGGACGTCCTCGGTGTCGACGTAGGCAATCGCGAACACCGCGGCCGAGCCCGCGTCGAAGTCCTCGCCGACGAGGTAGTCGTGGCAGCCGGTGGCCGCGCCGGTGAGCAGCAGCGCCAGCCAGACCTCGTGAACGGTGACGCGCATGCGGGCCCCAAACGTCAGGGCGACGGCGCGGTCGGCGCCAGGCGCTCGAGCCGGCCGTGGTACGCCGAGCGCGGGAAGCGGACGACGAACGCTGCGAGGCGGCCGCGAGCGTCGTCGGCACGGCCGAGTCGGGTCAGCGCCTCGATCGCGATGGCCTCGCGCTCCTCGCTCATCGCGCCGGTCGGACACTGCCGGCCGTGGTCGGCGGCCAGGTCGAGCGCGCGCTGCCACGCGCCTTGTCGCAGCGCGTCCTGGGCCGGGCCGAGCAGGTCGAGCTCGAGCTTGAGCGGCTCGGTGATCGCCGGCGCCGGCGCAGGCGCGGGCGGTGCGGTTGTCACGCTCAGGGCAGCGGACGCGGTCGCGACGATCGGCGGTGGCGCGAGCGGCTTCGCTCGGTGCGGGCGGAGCCCGGCGGGATCGCTCTCGTCGAGCGGCGCCACCGGCGCGATGGCCACGATCGGCGCCGATAGATCCGGGACCGGCGCCGCGATGAGTGGCGCTTGCGCGACGGGCGGTGCGACCAGGACGGTGGGCGCGACCCGCGCTGCGGGCGCCGGCGAACGACGCCACGCGACCGCACCCACCGCGGTCGCACCGCTGACCAGCGCGATCGCGAGCCAGGCCTTGAGGCCGAGCCCGGCAGCGGAGGACGCCGCGCCGGCGCCGATCGCCGGCAGCCTCGCGGCCAGCGCGTCGAGCTGGGCCGTCGACGGACCGTCGGTGCCGGTCGAGCGCAGGAGCTCGCGCACCTCGGGGCCGCCACCACGGAGCAAGCGAACGGGATCTTCGAGCGTCATGGGGTTCGCTCCCTCGCGCGGCGGCGCTTGACCGAGGCCTCGACCGCGGTGCGGGCGGCATAGAGCCGCGAGAACGCGGTCTGCAATGGACAGCCGACCGTGGCCGCGACCTCGGCCATCGTCAGCTCCTCCAGCTCGTACAGCACGAACACGGCCCGCTTGTCGTGGTCGAGCTCGTCGAGGATCTGGTCGAGCTCGGCCCGGGCCTGGCGCTGAGCCACCAGCTCCGGTTGCTCGGCCTCGATCGACGGCTCGACCGGCGTACCGGGCGCCTCCGGCGATCGGCCCGCGCGACGACGGCGGTCGGCCGCGCAGCGCACCGCGATGCCGAACAGCCACGTGCGCAGCGACGAGCGGTGCTCGAACCCGGCCAGCTTGCGGTGGACGACCAGGAACACCTCCTGGCAGGCGTCCTCGACATCGGCCGGGTGGACCCCCAGCCGGCGCAGCACCCGCCAGACGAACGCGGCGTGGTCGCGGTAGACGTCGGCGAAGCGCGGCGCCGCCTGGGCTGGCGCGCTCGCCAGGGCGGCGGGCGACGGCTCGGCCGGGTCACGCAGGGCGGTCCACACGGGGAGTGAGTGGCTCGCCGGGTCCGGCTTTCTGATCAAAAGCGCACCCCGACGCCGAGCGCGCCGATCATCGACGCTGGCGCCACCTGGTGCACGACCATCGTCCCGCCATCGGCGACGACGAACCGCGGCCGCAGCAGCGGGACCTCGACGCCGAGGTCGACCACGACGAACGCGGGGCCGCCGACCGCGATCGCGGCCCGACCGGTCAGGGTCGCGAGGGCCAGGGTCGCGGCCACCCGGTGGTTGCGATCGAAGCCGACCCCGAGCGCGGCGAGGCGTCCGAGTTCGCCGCCGCCGCACCCGGTCAGCCGGATCGGGCCGAGGCGCCGGGCCGGCGTGCAGACCGCGGCGCCGACCTGCCATGCGCGCAGCGCCACGCCTTGAGCTCCGCCGGCGTCGCGCTGGTCGGGCGCCCACCACGATGCGCCGACCACCACCGGCCACACCTGCGGGGCGTCGATCGCGACCGTCACCCGGGCGCCCACGCTGGCGCCGGCGAGCACGCCGAGTCCGGCGGCGCCGGTGAACGTGGCCTCGGCGCGCCAGGGCACAGGCCGGGCAGCGCGCGGTGATGGCGGTGGCGGTGGCGGAGGTACGGGCGGTGGCGGCGCCGAGCTCGACGCGGCGTCGAGGTCGATCATCAGCGCCAGCACCAGCGCGAGCGGCTCGTCGACGACATGACAGTCAGCGCCGACCTGATCGAGCTCGCGGGCCCCTCGCGCCTCGCCGTCGGGACCACGCATCGCGATCGCCACGTGCCAGCCCGCCGCGATCGGCCGGACCTCGGCCTCGATCACGACCGCGGTCGCGCCGGTGCCGTCGAACGCCGCCCGCCCGAGCCGGGCGCCCACGCGGTCGGCCAGCTCGCCGCTATCGACGCAGGCCTCGGCCCCCGGCGCGCGGACCCAGCGCAGCTGGTAGTGCGTGGTCGGCGGCGGCGCGGCGCCAGCGCTCGCCAGACCCGCGAGCACGATCCACGCGGCCAAGCTCACGACGTCGCCCGTGACGCGCGGAGGTGATCCACCGCGCGACGATAGGCCAGATGACGCCGCGCGGGGCGA
Organism: Myxococcales bacterium; assembly: GCA_043775605.1. GTDB lineage: Bacteria > Myxococcota_A > Polyangia > Haliangiales > Haliangiaceae > UBA2376. The sequence continues at coordinate 2,567 of JAYVSF010000708.1, read as the reverse complement.
CATTCGCGGCGCGTGCGCTTTCGATCAGAAACCACGCCGCCCGCGGTCACTCACGATCGTGCCCATGACCTCACCGTCGATCATCCAGCAGTCCGCGATGCACCGGTCTGGACCGCCGCGTCCGGCGTTGCTCGTCCTGTCGACGCTCGTCGGCCTCGCGATTCTCCCTGTCGATGCGTTCGCGGCGCCGGGCGCGCCGACGATGATCGCGCCCTGCGGCGGCGAGACGAGCCAGCCCGTGATCCTCGTGGCCGGCAACGCGGCCGGCACGGGGCTGCTGTACCAGTTCGAGGTCTACTCCGACGTCGGCCTGACCATCACGGCAGCGGGGCAGGTCGATGTCGCGCAGGGCGCGGGCGCGACCACGTCGTGGCAGGTGCCGATCCTGCCCGAGAACAACCGCTACTACTGGCGGGTCCGGGCGCGGGACGCGGTCGAGTACGGGCCGTTCGCGGCGCCGGCGTGCGCGTTCTTCGTCAACTCGGTCAACGACGAGCCTGGCAAACCGCGCCTCAACAGCCCGGCGTTCGGCGCCCACGTCAACGTGTTCCGTCCGAGCCTCAAGATCGACAACGCGACCGATCCCGACTGGGATGTGCTGACCTACAAGTTCGAGGTCTATCGCGACCCGGCCCTGTCGAACCTGGTCGCCCAGTCGGCCCAGGTCGCCGAGGGCGCGGCGGGCACGACCCAGTGGCAGGAAAGCGTCGACCTGCTCGAGGACCAGATCTACTACTGGCGGGCCCGGGCGTTCGACTCCCACGGCCTGGCCGGCGCCTGGAGCTCGACCGGTCAGTTCTCGATCAACGTCATCAACCAGCCGCCGACGGCGCCGCTGCTCGTGTCGCCGCCGAACGGCTCGACGAGTGACACCCTGCGTCCCGGCCTCGTCATCCTCGCCGCCAGCGACGGCGATCTCGACCCCCTGGTCTACGACTGGGACCTCGCCACCGACGCGGCCTTCACCCAGCTCGTGCAGACCGGCACCGACGAGCCGCCCGACAGCGATCAGGTGACCAGGTTCACGCTCGCCGCCAGCCTCGTCGAGGATCACCGCTACTGCTGGCGAGCCCGGTCCGACGACGGTCAGGCCGTCAGCGCGTACGGCACCGCCTGCTTCCTGGTCTCGACCCGCAACGACCCGCCCAGCGTCCCGGTCCTCAACAACCCGTCGGACAACATGGGCGCGACCACGACCACGCCGGTCCTGTCGTGGTCGCCCTCGACCGATCCCGAGGGCGAGGAGGTCCGCTACGACATCCAGGTCACCGACGAGGTCGGCCTGGCGGTGGGCTCGGTCGGCGGCGTCGCCGGCACCTGGACCTCGCTGCCCCAGGAGCTCCTCAACCACGGCACGTACCACTGGCGGGCGCGGGCGACCGATCACTCGGGCGTGGCCAGCGCGTTCTCGCCGGCCAACACCTTCACGGTCAACGCGCCGGTCGACAATCCCGAGGTGGTGACCGACGGCGGCGGTTGCCAGGCGGGCGGCTCCCCCGGCCCTGGGTCGCTCCTGCCTCTCGGCCTCGGCCTCGCTGCCCTCATCCGCCGCCGGCGGCGAGAGCCAAAGGAGGCCGCGATGTCCTCGCCCCGCGCCGATGCTCACCGTCGTCTCACCTGCGCCGCGCTGATCGGGCTCGTCGTCCTCGCCGTCGGCAGGGACGCGGAGGCGCAGAACACGCCGCCCGGGCCACCGCCGCTGTCGCCGCAGCCCGCGACCGTGCTCGACCTGCTGCGCCCCGACCTCGTCATCCTCGAAGCGACGGACAACAATCCGCCGAGCGTGCCGGTGCTCAACTACCCGTCGGACAACATGGATGCGAACACGACCACCCCGGTGTTCTCGTGGGCGCCGTCGACCGACCCCGAAGGCGAGCCGCTCACCTACGAGATCGAGGTGCAGGACCTCGCCGGCGACCTGGTCGCCTTGGTGCGGGGCATCAACGGTACCGTGACCTCGATCGCGGCCGAGCTCACCAACTGCTCGGCCTACACCTGGCGGGCGCGCGCGACCGATCGCTCGGGCGCGTCGAGCACGTTCTCGCCGACCAACACGTTCACCGTCGACGCGCCCTGCGATTCTCCGTGGGTCGCGCCCCCTGCCAGGGAGGTCAGGACCTGTGGTCAATGTGGCCCGGAGGTCGTCTCGGTGCCGGACGGGGCCTGCCAGTCGAGCGGTAGCCCCGGCGTCGCGCCGCTGGTCGCCGTCGGCCTCGGCCTCGCTGCCCTCATCCGCCGCCGCCGCAACGGCCGACGCTGATTCCCTTCCACCTGCGCGAGGTCATGATGCCCAATCTTCGAGAACGCGCCCATTGCCCTCACGCCGCGGCTGCGCTCGTCGGGATCGCGGTGCTGACCGCCGGCCGGCTCGCGTCGGCGGCCAACTCCCCGCCGGCCCCGCCGACCTTGATGGCGCCGGCCGACGCGACCGTGGTCAACGTGCCGCGCCCCGACCTCGTCATCCTCGGTAGCATCGATCCGGACGGCGACGCCTTGGTCTACGACTGGGAGCTCGTCCGCGATCCGGACATCGGCGTCATCGTCGACAGCGGCACCCACCAGTCGGC
>JAYVSF010000707.1:0-4571 GCA_043775605.1 Myxococcales bacterium | reverse complement strand
GGGCGGGGGCGCGAGCACCGGCCGCGACCCACCACCACCGGCCCGCCGGACCGGCGCCGCCACCGGCACCACCGTCGACGGCAGCACAGGCACCGCGGCGTCGCCGAGCGCGGACTGCATGTAGCCGACCAGCCGGGTCGGGTTGAACGCCGGCGCATAGGCGTGGAGGAACCGCTCGAGATCGGCGGCGAGATCGCCCGCGCGCTGGTAGCGGTCCTCGCGCCGGCGCGACAGCGCCCGCATCACGATCCGCTCGAGCTGGCCGGGCACGTCGCGGCGCAGGGTCCGCACCGACGCGATGTCCGCCCGCCGGACACGATCGAGCAGCCGGTGGACGTCCTCCTCGAGGTACAGCATCTGGCCCGACAGCAGCTCGTACAGCACGATGCCGGCCGAGAAGATGTCGGTGCGGAGGTCGAGCGGCTCGCCGAGGGCCTGCTCCGGCGACATGTAGTAGTACTTGCCCTTGATCACCCCGGCCGCGGTCTGCTGGGCCTTCGACGCCGCCTTGGCGATGCCGAAGTCGACCAGCTTGACCGTGCCGTCGTAGCCGACCAGCACGTTCTGCGGCGACACGTCGCGGTGGACGATCTGCAGCGGCCGGCCGGTGTCGTCGTCCTTGTGGTGGGCGTACTCGAGGGCCTGGGCCACCTCCTTGACCACGTGGGCGGCGACGTCGATCGGCGTGACCACGTCGCGCTCGGAGCCGCGCCGCAGGATCTTGTACAGATCGGCGCCGTCGACGAACTCCATGATGATGTAGTAGGTCTCGCCGAAGCAGCCGAGGTCGAAGGTGTGGGCGATGTTGGGGTGGTGGAGCTGGATCGAGATCCGGGCCTCGTCGACCAGCATCTCGATGAACTGCTCGTCCTCGGCGAAGTTGGGGTGGATCATCTTGAGCGCGACGTACTTGTCCGCGCCCCGTCCGCCCTCGACCCGCGCCAGGTGGATCTCGGCCATCCCGCCGACCGCGATCTGCCGCACCAGCCGGTAGGGTCCGATCTGCCGGTCGGCCACGGCGTCTACTCCGGCCGGGACGGCAGCGGCCGGCTCGGCAGCGGCCCGGTCGGCACGTCCGCGCTCCGCCCCTGCGCCGTCTCCGGCGTCGAACCCTCGCGCAGCATCTCGGCCTGGCCGGGATGCACGAACATGCCGACCAGCCGCAGCGGCGCCTTGGCCCCGCGATCGAACGTGCACACCACCTCGGTGGCGATGCCGTAGGCGACGTTGACCACGTAGCTGGCGGCGGCGTTGGCCACCAGGTACAGGCCGAGGCCGGCGCCGTAGGTCTTGCGATCGATCTGCACCGGCGAGTGCAGGCACTTGTCGATGTACGAGAGGATCGTGTTCTTGGCCAGCCGGCCGAAGCGGTCGCGGACCGCGATCGCGAACGTGGTCTCGGTCGCGGCGTAGCGGATCGACACCGGCCGAGGCGACCGCGACTGGGTGCGGTCGTGGGGATCGACCTCGGCAAAGATCTGGCGGCCGCTGTCGTCGACCGGCGCGTCGTACAGCGCGTTCATCAACAGCTCCTCGCACACCTGGCCGATAGCGCTGCGCACCTGGCGCCGCATCTTGGCCTCCTCGGCGAACGCCAGGATGGTGTCGAGCGCCTTGCCGCGGCCCTCGAAGTCGCGCAGCCGGAGGTAATTGACGTTGGTGCCCTGGGGCAGGTACTTCTCGATGCCGAAGATGTCGCCGGTGAGCAGCTTCTGCGCGGTGACGAACACGCCACGATCGAGCTCGTCGCCGACGATGACGTGGTTGACCCGCTGATCGGTGAGGTACGAGATCAGCTCGCCGAGGCCGGCCCGCGGCGCGACCACCGCGACGTGGGCGCGCTGGCGCAGGATCGGCACGATTCGCTGGACCCCGGCGACGTCGCCGGCCGCGACGTCGAGGAAGACGTAGCGGTGGGGGATGACCGGGGCGTCGAGGGCCTCGGCCGAGCTGACCGCGTCGACCTCGGCGCCGGCGAGCTCCAGCGCGGCGACGATGCGTCGCTGCTGCTCCGGGTTCGATGAGATGGCGAGAACGCGTCGATTGGACAAGGACCCTCGGGAGCGGCGAGCGCCGACCGTGGCTGCTCGCGTCATTCTAGCGACTTTGCCGGCCGGGTTCCACACGGAGCCTGGGCTCGAATAGCCCAGGCTCTCGATCGATCGGACGGACCCGGCAGGAAGCCGGGCCCTCCTCAACAGATCAACCCCGTCCAGACCTGCGGTCTGGACTCCGGCCGGCTTCCGTTCGTGCCACCATGGGAGCATGACGGTCGACGTCGCCCGCCGGGCCCGGATGCTGGTCGTCGATGACGAGCCCGACATGCTCGATTTCATCGAGCGGGCGACCCGGCGGACCTACGACGTGGTGCGGTGCGGCAACGGCGAGGACGCCCTGGCGCTCCTGGTCACGACCCGGTTCGACCTGCTGGTGACCGACCACAAGATGCCGCGCCTGACCGGCCTCGAGCTGCTCGAGCGCATCGGGGCGCTGTACCCCGAGATGACCCGGATCCTGCTGTCGGGCTACGCCGAGCTGCCCGACGTCCAGCGGGCGACCGCCACCGGCCGCGTCCACCACTACGTGGTCAAGCCGGTCGACTCGCGCACCCTGCTGTCGAGCCTGGCCCACGCCCAGAGCGTCCACGACGGCAAGGTCGCGCTCGGCGATCAGTAGGCCAGTTCCGCAGACACATACGCCCGCATGTCCTCCCACGGGTTGGGCAGGAACTCGAGGCGAGGCTCGTAGTCGAAGAACGCGTCGGGCTGGTAGTAGCGGGCGTTGAACACGTTGAACACGGTGCCGCGCACGGTCAGCCGCTTGGTCGGGGTGTAGGTCAGACCGAGGCTGAGGTCGGCGGCGGGCGGCAGGCGATCGAAGACCACCTGCGACGGGCCGCTGACGACGATGCCCTGGTTGCCGTTGGGATCGAGGATGGTGCCGGCCGGCTCGTTGTCGCCGGCGCCGGCGTAGTGGTAGCCGCGGTACTCGATCAGCCGGTTGGCGTCCTCCATCGCCCCGACCACGCGCAGGTCGGAGAACGCCGACAGCTTGTCGTCGATCAGGTTGAACACGCCGCTCAGGTGGAACATGTGCTCGGGCATCGACCGGTGGACGCCCTTGTCGGCCATGTTGATGCGCAGGAAGGTGTAGGCCAGCTCGAGGCTGTGTCCGCCCTGGACGTAGAGCCGGGCCAGGGCCTCAGCCGAGTGGATGCCGCGATCGGCGGTGTTCTCGTAGCGGCCCGACACCACCTGGATGAGGTTCTGCAGTCGGGTGTACGAGTAGTCGACGCGAAACGACAGCTCGCGGATGCGGCGCGAGCCCTTGAACACGCGGCCGTTGACCTCGGCCTGGGCCGCGTCGGAGGTCTCGACCTTGAGGTCGGGCCGACCGTCGATCTGCACGGCCTCGCCGTTGGAGTTGGTGTTGTTGAACACCGGCGGGCGATAGCCCTGGGCCAGGTTGAGCTTGAGGTGGAAGTTGGGCGCGAAGTTCCACACCGTCGAGCCCGAGAACAGCGAGGTCAGCGGGTACGACTGCTTGCCGAAGGCCTCGGGCGCGATCTGGACGCGAGCGCCGGCGTCGAGGATGAGCCTCTTGATCGGCCGCCACTGCGGGTTGATGTAGGCGCCGAACACCGTGCGGCTGGCCGAGAAGCCGAAGGTCAGCGGGCAGCCGGCGATCTTCTGGACGGTGCGGTCGGTCGCGTTCTTGATCTCGAGCGGGCACGGCAGCGGCAGGCGATCGAGATCGTAGGGGCCGATGAACGTGGCCTCGATGCCGGCGCCCTGGCGCGACCGCTTGACGTCGTCGATCGCGAACTCGGAGAAGCCCTCGGTGCCGTACTGCAGGCGCAGGCCATGGGGCAGCTCGAGGTCACCTTCGATCGCGGCCCCGACCCGGTAGGTGGTGGCGTCGAACTTGAAGGCCAGGCCGCCCTCGAGGAAGCCGGGGACCGCGGCCAGGATGCCAGCCTGGCGGAAGTCGCGGACGAACTGGATGCCGTAGCCCTTGAGGTTGAGCCCGGCCTTGCCGTCGGCGAAGCGGGTCCGGTACTCGGCGACCGCGTAGCGATCGAAGGCGTTGATCTGGTTGTCGCGGGCGCGCCGACCCTTGTCGATGCAGCTCGGGTTGGCGGGATCGATGAACGGCTCGCCGGTCGGGCAACGATCGTCCTCGGGCAGGTGCTCGACCACGACGAAGCCGGGGAAGCCGAGCGGGGTGTGGCGCTCGACGAACGGGGCCTGGAAGCGCAGCTGCAGCTTGCCGTAGGTGAACTTGGCGAAGAAGGTGAACAGGTAGGAGCGGGGCGGCGAGGCCCGGGTCAGCGGGCCGTAGCGATCGACCGCGTTGGGCTGGGGCAGCGGGCCCGAGAACATGTGCAGCGGCATCTCGAAGCCGGCGCCCTCGTAGCTCTCGAACGCGGCGTGGACGAACAGCTTGGCCCGGCCGCCGAGGAGCTCGGGCAGGCCGGCCATGATGTAGGCCCGGGCGTTGGCGCGGTCGCCGTTGCCGTCGCCGAGCTGGCCGCCGACCTCGATGCCGTCGACGTCCTCGGCGTCCTTGGT
>JAYVSF010000706.1:0-9601 GCA_043775605.1 Myxococcales bacterium | reverse complement strand
CCACCGGGCGCGGCCGGCGGCGGGGTGGTCGTCGGCGGCCCGAGCTTGCCGCCCGGCACCGCAGTGGACCCGGCCGCGGTGGTCGCCGCCGACGCCGGGGTCATCGCCCTCTCGAAGTCCTCGGCGCGCGACGCGACCTCGCCCATGGCCTTGATCGCCTCGGCGCCGGTCTTGGCCTCGGCCGCCTTCATGTCGCGGTCGAGGTCGGCGAGCTTGAGCTGGATACCAGGGCGCAGCTCCGGCGACTTCGTGCCGAGGGCGTCGAGCCGGTCCTTCACCCGGTGATAGCGCGCCTTCTGCGAGTCGGTGGTCGGCTTGGCGCAGCCGGCCAGGGTCAGGGCAAGAGCCGTGACGAACAGGGCGACGATCGCGACGATGCGGTGCTTCATGGGCGGTGGCTCCTACAGGACGTCGACGTTGGCGCCATAGACGCCGCGCTCGAGCTCATCGGCGGCCTTGGCAACGTAGTAGATGGACTTCCCGACCTCGGCGAGATCGGCAGATGCATCGAGGAGCGCGTGCAGGATGACGATGTCTTCGCCCCGCAGCGCCGCCCGGCCATAGGTGAGTTGCATGTTGAGCCTGAGCAGCGCCAGCGGTTCGGGCGCGGCCTTGAGCTCGCAGGCCTTCGACCAGATGAAGGCGGCGGGATCGCCGTCGGCGTCCTTGCCGAGGGTGACGTGCACGACCTGGGTGCGCCCGGGCTGGGTGACGACCTCGATCTTGAGGTCCCCGCCCGCATCTTGTCGTGCGGGCCAGGCCTTGCTGGCGGCCGCTTGTGTAGCCAACGTGAGCACTCGCATGCTTCCTCCTCGCCGCGAGATCGTCCACCGTCCGGACCAAAACTGCAAGCCAGCGGGGGAGTAGGATGCCGGCCAGGAGGCTGCCCCGATGAAGTTCACCGCCACCAGCTCGACCACCGCAATCACGATCGCCCTCGCCCTCGCGTGCGGCACCAGCGCCGGCTGCGGCGACGACGGCGCGGCCGGCCCCGACGCCGGCCCGACCCCCGACGAGGTCGTGAAGCTGCCGGGCTTGAACGGCCGGGTCGAGGTCACCACCGATGATCGCGGAGTGCCCCACATCCGCGGCACCACGATCCACGACGTGCTGGTGGTCGAGGGCTACCTCATGTCGCGCGACCGCTTCACCCAGATGGAGTTCATCCGGCGCAGCGTCACCGGCCGCCTGGCCGAGGTCGCCGGCGCGCTGTCGCCCGGCCTCATCAACGACGATCGCGACCAGCGCTTCCTCGGCTTCCGCCGCGAGGGCCAGGCGATCTACGACTCGCTGGCGCCGACCGACCCGACCCGCAAGGCCGCCGAGGCCTTCGTCGACGGCATCAACCTGTACATCGACCGGGTCCTGAAGTCGCGCGACTACACCACCTCGCGCGGCAACGAGGCGCTCGGGCTGATCATGGCCAGCCCCAACTTCGGCCACTGGAGCCCGGCCGACGTCTTCTCGCTGGCGCGCTACCAGGCCTGGAACCTGTCGTACGACGCCGGCTCCGATCTCAATCGCAGCGGCGCGCTGGCCGGCGTGCTCGCCGTGTTCCCGGCCGCCAGCGCTGATCCCAAGCTCGCGGCCCGCGCCGGCGTGTACAAGGACTTCTGGACCGACAAGCCGGCCCGCGCGGCCTTCACCAGCGACGACGGCTTCCCCAACCTCCCCACCGACACCGGCACCCGGGCCAAGCAAGTCGCGCCCACGCCGCGCGCCAAGCACGGCGCGATCACCGCCGCGCCGCTGCCGTACCTCGCCGACTCTCGCGCCCTCGCCGGCGCCGAGCGCTTCTTCGCGCGCACCGACAAGAACCGGCTCCTCTATCGCGATCCCCACTACGGCTCCAACTCGTGGGTGGTGAGCGGCACCAAGACCGCGAGCGGCAACCCGATCCTGTCCAACGATCCCCACCTGTCGCTGATCGCGCCGCCGGTGTGGTGGTACGTCCACCTCGACACCGCGTCGATGGGCGGCGAGCAGATGATCGACGCCGAGGGCGTGGCCTTCGCCGGCCTGCCCGGCGTCGTACTCGGCTTCAACCGCAAGCTGGCGTGGGCCGCCACCACCACGGGCTACGACGTCACCGACGACTACGACGAGCAGGTGACGTACCGCAACGACGGCACCCCGGCCGCGCCGCTGTGGACCCCGGTGTCGGTCAAGTTCCGCGGCAACGACGTCGCGCTGCAGGTCGTCAACGAGCTCATCAAGAACCAGAACGAGCCCGACGAGACCTACAAGGTCTACGTCGTGCCGCACCACGGTCCGCTCATCCCCGACTCGTTCGTGTACCCGTCGTCCGTCGCCAACCCGACCGGCCACGCGGTGTCGGTGCGCTACACCGGCGACACGGTCTCGAACGAGCTGGCGTTCTTCGTCGGCCTGCTCAGCGCCAGCGACTTCGCCGCCACCGAGACAGCGCAGGACAACTTCCGGGTCGGCTCGCAGAACATCTCGTTCGTGTCGGCGACCGAGGGCATCCGCTGGTCGACCGAGTCGCGGGTGCCGCAGCGCGATCCCCGGGCCTGCACCTGGGCCTACGATGCCAGCGGGGTGCCGACCGGGGCCAACCCGCTGCTGGTCCTCGACGGCGCCAGCGGCAACTTCGAGTGGGGCGACGACCTGTCCGATCGCTACCTGCCGCACGAGGTCAACCCGGCCCGCGGCTACGTCGCGACGTCGAACCAGGACAACATCGGCGTCACCGCCGACGGCAACCCGTGCAACGACGCCTACTACCTCGGCGGCGACTTCGACGTCGGCTACCGCGAGGCCCGCATCCGCCAGCGGCTCGACGCGCTGGTCGCCCGCGGCAACATCACGCCCGACGACATGGTCGCGCTGCAGGGCGAGAGCACGTCGATCACCGGCGAGGGCATGCGGGCCGCGGTGCTCGCGGCGATCGATCACGCGCTCGGCAACACCGCCGCCGATCCGGCGCTGACCCAGGCGATGACCGACGTCGGCGCCGCCGGCCGCGCGACGTTGATGGACGCGAAGGCCCGGCTGACGGCGTGGACGTTCGCGACCCCGCACGGCGTCGGCGCGACCGCCGCGCCCGAGATCGCCGACAGCGTCGCGACCTCGGTGTGGAACGCGATCCTGACCCGGCTCGCGCCGCTGGCGTTCGGCGATGAGAACGCGCGCATCGGCCGCGGCCCGGGCACGCTGATCAGCGTGCGCGCGCTGGAGTGGGCGCTGACCGCGCCGGCGACGATGGCGACCTACCGCGCGGCCTACGGCGGCGACGCGACCTGGAACGACTCGGTCTTGTGGGACGACCTCGCGACCCCGGCGGTGCTCGAGACCAAGGACGAGCGGGTGGTGCGCGCGGTGGTCGCCGGCTATTCGTTCCTGACCGGCAAGCTCGGCCTCGATCGCAGCCAGTGGCGCTGGGGCCGGCTGCACCTGGTGCGGTTCGATCAGGTGGCGCCGGCGCTCGACGACAACCACCAGCTCTCGATCCCGCCGCAGGGCGACCCGCGGTTCCCCGACGGCTTCCCGCGCCACAGCGATCTCGGCGCGGTCGACCCCGGCAACTACGGCCTGTACGGCACCACCGACTTCACCTACGGCAGCGGCGCGTCGCAGCGGCTGGTGGTCGAGATGACGCCGACCGGGCCGGTGCCACGCAACGCGCTGCCCGGCGGTCAGAGCGAGGACCCCGACTCGCCGCACCACGCCGACGAGGCCGAGCTGTGGCGGACCAACCAGCAGCCGGCGCTGTACTTCGATCGCGCCGACATCGAGGCCCACGCCACGCGCCACGCCCAGTTCGACCCGGCACCGTAGCCCCGAGAGTCAGGCGGCGGTGTCGCTGGCCGGGCCGGCCGCCTCGACCTGGCCGCGACCGCCGAGCCAGCGGGCGACCACGCCGCAGGTCAGGGCCCAGGCCAGGCCCACGGTCCAGCCGGCGAGGACGTCGGTCGGGTAGTGGACGCCGAGGTAGATTCGCGACAGGCCGATGAGCAAGGCGAGCCCGGCGCCGACCGCGACCACGAAGATGCGTAGCCGGCGCTGCGGCAGGGACCCGGCGATCAGCACGGCCAGGGTGAGGTACAGCGCGACCGAGATCATCGAGTGACCGCTGGGGAACGACTGGCCGCCGGGCGGATCGAGCGCGGTGACCACCGTCGGGCGTGGCCGGTTGTACAAGGCCTTGAGCAGCGACATCCACAGCCCGGAGCCGATCGCGCAGGCGGCGACCAGCAGCGCGTAGCGGCGGCGGTCGGCGAGCGCGAAGTACGCGACCGCGATCAGCGTGACCAGGGTGGTGACCGCGTCCGAGCCGAGCGCCGAGAGATGCACCACCGCGGCCTCGACGCTGGCCGAGCCGATCGGATCCGCGGGGGTGGTGCGGAACGCGAGCAGGATCGAGCGATCGAACGCGGCGGTGTCGCCCTCCGCGACCTCGGAGCCGAGCGCGAGGAAGACGATCACCAGCACGCCGACCGCGGCGAGGATCGCGGTCAAGCGCAGCTCGGGTGCGCCCAGCCACCCGCTGCGTGACCCCAGCCAGCGACGGACCCGGCCGGCGACCATGCCTCGACTCTACGCCCAGAGCTCGGCGGCGAGCGCGCGCCGCTTCGCGCTATTCGTGAGCGGTGGTGTCGTCGGCAGTGCGCCGGCCGGCGCGCGGGGTGTGCTCGTTGGCGGTCGACGGGGCGGCGGTGGCGGCGGTCAAGACTGCCGCGGCGACTGCGGCCGGCAGGGCCAGGTCGGTCGCCGGCACGGCCACCGGCGCCGAGGCCGACGCCGCGAGGCTCGCGCGCAGGCGGACCAACTCGACGGCGATCAGGTCGTGGACCCGATCGCGCAGCGCCGGCAGATCGGCGGCGGTGAGGCCGGCGGTCGGGATCGGCGCCAGCACCCGGGCCGCCGCGTCGGTGTCGCCGAACCACCACGAGCCCTTGGGCATGCAGTGCTCGGTGCCGGTGATGACCACCGGCAGGATCGGCGCGCCGGTCGCGATCGCCAGCTCGAACGCACCGTCCTTGAACGGGCCGACCTGGCCGTCGGTGGTCCGCGTACCCTCGGGGAAGATCATCAGCGGCAACCCGCGGTCGAGTGTGGCCTTGGCCTTGACCATCATCGGCCGCACGCTGGCGCCCTCGCCGCGCACCACCGGCAGGTCGCCGCCGAGCCGCATCAGCCAGCCCAGCCCCGGCGACTGGAACAGCGAGCGCTTGGCGATCCAGCGCATGTCCCACGGCAGCGACGACAACAGGAACGGATCGCCGGCCGCGATGTGGTTGGCGACGACGACGTAGGCGCGGCGATGGATGTCGTCGGGCCCGCGACCCTCGACCCGGAACCGCCACATCGGCGCCAGCCGCGCGGTGACCCGACCGAACCGCCGCATCCACTGGCCGCGGCGACGGAGGTTGCCGCGATCGAACAGCGCGATCGCGCCCATGATGGGCAGCCAGATCAGCATCACGATCAGAAACGCGAGGTACGCGTACAGACCGACGAGGGTGCGGCGCATCGCCGGAACTGTAGGGACGGGCTGGCCGGCCGCCTACCGAGATTCCGTCACGAAACGGTCATCGACCCCGACGTGGCGTCAGGTGGGTGCAACTGCGACCTCGCGCTGCCGAAGGTGTCCGCAGTCCGCATGGGTCGCCCGCGTCGTTTTACCTGGTTCGCCGCGGTACAGTCACCTCGGGGCGCACGATCTCATCGCGGAGCTGGAGTCGGTACTCGACGCGCTCGCCGCCGCCAACGTCGACCACGCGCTCTGCGGCGGCTGATCGCGATGAAGCGCCTGGCAGGCCGGCCGCAGGATCTCGCCGACATCGCCATCCTGGAAGGAGCGGGCGATGACGCCGACACCTGAGGCCCTCACATCACCGGCGCGGCCGGTCGTCGACATGTCCCCCGCCGCGATCGAGCGTCGCCTGGCGACCGTCGGCGCGCTGTACCGCCTGATGCTGTCCCTGATGACGGCGAAGCCCGTCGCGCCGCGTTGAGGGCCAATCGTTACTCGGCCTTGCGGTGCGAGGCGCCCCAGCCGTCGTAGCTGCCACCCCGCGCCGGGTCCTGCGCCAGACCTCAGGGCCGCGGCGTGAAGCGTCGCCAGCGCCGGCGGGCGAGGACGAGGACGAGGACGAGGGCGACGAGGCCGGTGACCAGGGCGGCCGCAGCGTAGGCCCGGTGCCGGGCATGGCGACCGTGACCGAAGAGGCGGTGGGCGAGCGAGCGTGACAGGCCGACGGCGCGGCGGCGCAGCGAGGGCCGTGACCGGTGCGGCGGCGCCTCGACGTGGCCGCCGTGGTCGAACGCGGGCGCCGGGCAGTCGTAGGAGAACTCCATGCTGAGCGGCGCGCCCTCACGGTGGTAGCGGGCGTACAGGTCCGACGCGCGGCCGGGGTCGTCGTTGCGGAGGTAGAGCGAGGCCCAGCACAGGGTGGCCGACAAGGCTTCGCTCCGGCGGGGCAGAAGGTCGGCGGCCTGCTCGGCGAGGGCGGCGGCGACGAAGCGATAGTGGTAGCGCTCGCCGTACGCGGGGGCGCTGGCGACCACGCGCGCGAGCTCGCGCCAGCCCCGGCCGGCGAACCACGGCGGCTCCTCCCAGGCGAAGCGATCGTACTGCGCACCGTAGAGCTCCCAGTCGGGGGCGTGGGCGGTGCCGAGGATCTCGAGGCCGTCGTGGCGGGCGAAGCGCGACGCGTCGTAGAGGGCGTGGGCGCGCTCGATCGGATCGAGGGCGACGGCGGCGCGGGTGAGGGCGAGGGCGTAGCCCATCGCGGGCTCGCGGGCGCTCGGGCCGAGGTAACGCATGGCCTCGAGGTAGCGGCCGGCGCGCATCAGCCGGCGTCCGAGCAGCGCGCGCAGCGCGGCGGGGCTGGCCTCCCACTCGCTGTGGTCGACCGCCGCGGCGCCGGCGTCGGGCAGGGCATCGACGAAGGTGACGAGTTCGTCGACGGTGACCAGGCGCTCGGCGACGTAGTCGAGATCGTCGGGGTTGATCCAGCGGACGTCCCAGGCGAGAGCGAGGGCGTCCGTCATGCGGCCGTCGGCGACGGCGACCGCGACCCGCTCGCCGATGATGCGATCGCGGAGAGTGCCCGAGTGGATGTAGGGGCCGTCGGACGGGTCCTCCGAGTCGGAGGCCGAGGTCGAAGCCGAGTCGGAGGTCGAAGCCGAGTCGGAGGCCGAAGCCGGAGCCGAGTCGGAATCGGCACAGGCGTCGCGCGCCCGGTAGCTGTCGGCGGCCTCGGTCAGCAATCGATCCGCCGTCGCGCGATCGCCCGCGCGCAACGCCAGCTTGGCCGCGACCCAGCTCGCCAGCGGCGTCGCTCCGGCCGAGCGCGCGAGCGCAGCGGCTCGTGGCCACTCGCCGCGCTGGTACGCCACCGCCGCGAGCTGGTCCGCACCATCGAGCCGATCGATCGCGACCAGCTCGCGCCACAGCCGCTCGGCTTGCTCGTCGGTCAGCTCGCCGCTGCGGGTCTCGAGATACGTCGCCACCAGCCGCTGGCCGACCGGATCGCCAAGTAGCTCGCGCTCGCGTTCCTGCGCAATCAGCTCGCGGACCACGAACAAGAGCGACGTGCCGCCATCAGGATGACCGAGCGCGGCCTGCTCGGCGTACAGCCGGATCGCCGCCACCGGCTCGTGACGCCACAGGTGCAGCCGCGCCTCCTGGCCCAGGCTCGACGCCGCCAGCCCGGCGACGTCCTCGAAGCCGTCGTCGACCAGCGCGCGCACCCGACGATACGCGGCGATCGCTGCGCCACCGCGGCCGTCGCGGCCGAGCATGTACGCGGCCCACGTCGAGCGGTGGCGGCGCTGCGCCGGCGGCAGGGCCAGCACGCCCGCGAAGTCGCCGGCCTCGTACAACGTGCGCTCGCGAGTGTCGGCGTCGTCGGGCGTCGGACCGGCGTCGGCGACGTACGGGTAGCCGTGCGCCGGCTTCACCAGATAGCCGACCTCCTCGAGAAACCAGCCCTCGGGCAGCGTGCCCAGGGTGTCGCCGCGATCGAGCAGCAACGACACCGGGAAGTCGGGGCCGCAGGCCTCGGCGGGCCGCGGCGCGACGACGGTCGCCAGCGCGGTCGGCAGCGCCAGCCGGATCAGCAGGGGGGATCGCAGAGGGCGAGGCTCAGAAGACATCGACGTGAAGGTCCTTTCCCGTCGCCCAGCCGACGACGGTCTCGCTGCCGGCGGCGAGCGCGCGGCGCGGTGGAGTCCAGGAGCCGGCGGTCGCCGCGGTGTAGCCGGCGACGAGATCGGCGGCGGTGAGCGCGCCAGTGAGCCGCAGCGCCGGCCACGCGCCAGCGAGCGTGCCAGGGTTGGCGACCACGACGTCGTAGAGCGCGGGGCCGCGTTCGACCAGCCGGGCATCGACCCGCGCGGCCAGCGGCGCGCCGGTGATCACCGCGTCGAGAGTCGGTGTCGACCAGCTCGCGTCGTCGCCAGCGATCGGCAGCCGGAACCAGACCACGCCGTCGAGGCCCGGCACCGGTCGGCGCTCGAGCTCGCGGACCAGGGCTGCGACCTCGACCGGCTCGGCGGCCAGGAGCTCGCCGCCGACCGCGACCCGATACGTCGGCAGCGCGACGCGCAGATGGGTGCCCGGGATCGCGACCGCGACGTCGTCGAGCCAGCGCCGCGCTTCGGTCCGGTCGAACAGGCGTGGCGCGTGCACCGCGTGGACCTGGACCACCAGCTCGTCGACCGCGGCCGCGGCGTCGCCCAGCGCCGGCGACGACGCCCAGGTCGGCAGCGCCGTGATCGACCACCGCAGCGGCGCGGGTGGCCGGGCCGCGACGAGCCAGCGCGCGTAGTCGGCGAGCGCCGCGGTCGCACAGTCGTGATCGATCTCGAGGCCCGCGACGTCGACGCCGGCCCGCTGCCACCGAGCGAGCCGCTCGAGCACCACCGCCAGCGGGTGCGCCCCGGCGGCCCACGCCCCGGTCGGCACCCGGCCACCGTCGAGCCGCACCACCGCGGTCACCGGTCGGCCAGCCCGCGCCAGCGCGTCGGCGTCGACCGCCGGCCAGCTCACCGCGCCAAGCCCGTCGACCTCGGCGGTCAGCACCCGCAGGCCGGTCAGGGTCGCGGTCGCGGTCGCCGCCGACTCGCTCACTGCCCCGGTCCACGCTCGTTGCCAGACGTACGCCTCGTGGCTCAGCTCGACCGGCGACGGTGGCCCCCGACCACATCCGGCCAGCGCGAGCACCGCCGCGAGCACGACCCTGGGCACGGCTGGCGGTCGACGGGAGCGGATCGGGCGGGTCACGACCACCGGCAACGCCGAGGTCGGCGACCTTGTTCCCGCCTATCTGCGAATTGTGGTCGCACCCGCGTGGGCGCGGTCGCCGCGCTCACCCGCACCCGTAACGTAGTACAACCCCGCCGTGGGACGCGCCTTCGAGAAACGCAAGCACACGATCTTCGCGCGCATGGATCGCGTGGGGAAACAGTTCGCCAAGATCGGCAAGGACATCGCGATCGCGGTCAAGTCCGGCGGGCCCAACCCCGACGGCAACCCGTCGCTGCGCCGCGTGCTGCAGAACGCGCGCGCCGCCAACATGCCCCAGGAGCGGGATCCCGTGCGGGCCGTAGCCCTCGTAGATCAGGACCTCGT
>JAYVSF010000705.1:0-4027 GCA_043775605.1 Myxococcales bacterium | reverse complement strand
ATACGAAAGCTTTCGTCTTCGCCGAGCTCGACCTTGACCCGCTGGCCGCAGCGTCGCTGGCTCAGGTCCACGGCGGCCGCCTGCTCGACGGCACCGCCGTCGTCGTCAAGGTCCAGGTCCCCGGCATCGAGGACGTCATCGCCGCCGACATCGCGGCTCTCACCGCGCTCGCCGGCGCCGTCGGCCAGGTCCCCGGCGTCGATCTGCCGACCCTGGCCGCGGAGCTTGGCCGCGCGCTGGCGGTCGAGCTCGACTACCGCGCCGAGGCCGCGATGCTCGCCCGCTTCGCCGCGACCGGCGCGCGCGTGCCCCGGCCGATCGCCGCCGCGTCGACCGATCGCGTCCTCACCATGACCCGCATCGACGGCGAGCGCCTGACCACGTGCCTCGATCGACTCACGCCGGTCGCGCGCGATCAGGTCCTGGCCGAGCTGGTCGGCGAGGTCGCTGCCCAGATCTTGCAGCGCGGCCTGGTCCACGCCGATCCGCACCCCGGCAACTTCCTGGTCACCGCCGACGGCCACCTCGCGCTGGTCGACTTCGGCTGCGTGCTCGAGCTGACGCCGACCGAGCGCGCGGCCTACGCCCGGCTGGTGATGGCGATCGCCGCCGGCGACGGCGCCGCGGTCGCGACCCGCCTGACCGAGGCCGGGTTCACCGCCGCCGAGCCCGAGCGGCTCGCGACCCTGGCCGCCAGCATGGTCGCCGCGCTGACCCCTGGGACCTCGGCCGCCGACCTCGACTGGCAGGGCGCGTTCGCCGAGCAACTCGGTCAGGCCCGTCAGCTCGGAGGCTTGGTCATCCCGCGGTCGTTCGTCCTGCTCGGCCGGGTCCTCGCCACCGTCGCCGGGCTGCTTGCGCGCTACCGCCCGGAGATCCACCTGCACACGCTGATCGCGCCGCACCTGATGGCCGCGGTCACCGCGTCGGCATAACATCGGCGGATGCGTCGCGCCGCCCGCCTGCCGACCACGCTCTTCGCTGGCCTCGGGCTCGGGCTGGCAGCGCCCCCGGCCACGGCCGACGTCGAGCTGGCCGACTCGGTGATCGAGGTCGGCCTCACGTACGGCAGCGCGCCGCAGCACTTCGGCGGCGAGCACGAGCCGCTCACCACCACGTCCTTGCACGTCACCGATCGCAACGGCGCGTTCGGCAAGTTCCTCATGGCGTTGCTCAACGCCCCGAGCGATGCGGCGATCGACCCCGCGCACCACCACTACGAGGAGAAGACCTGGGAGTACCTCGGCGTCACGGTGGTCAAGGACACCGTCACCTACGACACGCCCGAGGAGCTGGCCGCCCGCTACGCCGAGCGCGCTCGCCGCCAGCGCGAGTTCGCCGCGTTCAACGGCTACACGACCGAGTTCGAGATCTTCGCGCCCGAGGACCGCACCAGCAACACCCGCGGCGCCGCCTTCGGGATCACCGCGGCCCTGTTCGGCAACGGCTACGTGCGCTTCGAGACCGGCGTCCACTGGTCGTACATCAAGGGCCCGGTGTGCGGCCCCGAGGCGGCGCCGACCACCTGCGCGTCGGGCTTCGCCGGCATCCCGGCGCGGGTGACAGTGGCGCTGCCCCGGCTCGGCTGGCTCGACGTCGGCGTCGGCTGGAACTGGCGGCACAAGCTCGAGGAGGGCGTGCGCCAGAACCGCAACCCGGTCCAGCTCGGCCTGACGCTCAACCCGATCGATCGCGTGTACCTCCGCGCGCACGTGCTGTCGACCACCCAGGACCTCACCCATCCCGGCTTCGTGGTCGAGGTCGGAGGTCGGCTGTGAGCCGGCGGTGCACGATCGCGCTCGGCTTCGCGCTGGTCGGCGGCTGCGCCCACGACATCCACACCCCCGGCACGCTGCCGGGCGAGGCCCAGGGCGCGGTCCAGCTCGCGACCGGCCCGCTGTCGGCGAAGACGGTCCATGCCGACGGCACCGTCAACCAGCGCGGCGGCGTGCTCACCACCGTCCGCTACACCCTCGGCATCGCGATCGGCATGTCGCGGTTCGGGACCATGAGCGGGTTCGAGAGCAGCGTCGGCGCCGGCTGGCTGGTCGGCGACGCCGCGAGGCTCGAGCCCGACGGCGCGGCCAAGCAGTTCTACGTCGACAGCGAGTTCGGCGGCATGCTCCAGCCGCTCGCGCTCCACCTCGGCTCGGCGACCGCGCGCGCGCTGGTCGACTTCGGGGTCGGGACCTCGATCGATGACGCCTATCGCTACGCCGGTGCCCGCCTCGGCGTCGGCGCGTACAGCCGGCGCTGGGCCCTCGACCTCGCCGTCCGCCGCCGCTTCGGCGACACCCCCGGCAACGACGGCGCCCATGAGGATCACGCCAGCGCCACGGTCACGTTCCGCCGGGCCCGGCAGATGCGCACCGTCCACGTCGGCGTCGAGCTGGTCCGCGGCGATCAGCGCACGCTCGATGGCGGCGGCCGCGAGGTCGCCGTCGATGACTACCTCCTGCGCGGCCGCTACGACGGCATGTTCCTCACCCTCGGCTACGGCGCGGCCGACCCGCCGTCCAAGGTCGAGCTCGACATGAAATAGCCCGCGCGGGTGGGGCCCCGAGGCCGTGATTGACAGGGCAGGGTCCGCGCCGCAGACTGCGCCGTTCCGATGGCCAAGCTGACCCCTGACCGCTCCGCGCCCGCCAGCGCCGCCGCCCCGGCCAGCCAAGCGATCTACTTCGTCTCGCTCGGCTGCCCCAAGAACCGCGTCGACACCGAGATCATGCTCGGCCAGGTCGCGGCCGCCGGCCACCGGCTGGTCGACACGCCCGAGGCCGCTGACGTGCTCGTGGTCAACACCTGCGCGTTCATCGACACCGCCAAGGCCGAGAGCATCAACACGATCCTCGAGCTGGCCGAGCACAAGAAGACCGGCGCCCGCAAGCTGGTGGTCACCGGCTGCCTGGCCCAGCGCTACGCCGCCGAGATCGCCGCCGAGATCCCGGAGATCGATCACCTGCTCGGCTCGAGCGACTTCCCGTCGATCGCCAAGGTGCTGGCGCCGGCGCCGACCCCGGCCGGCACCGCAAAGGGCCGCGGCCGCAAGACCCGGGCGCTGCCGGTGATCCAGGTCAGCGCCCGCCCGGCCTACATCTACGATCACGAGGCGCCGCGGGTCCGCATCGGCGCCCGCCACACCGCCTACGTCAAGATCGCCGAGGGCTGCGATCGGCCGTGCGCGTTCTGCATCATCCCGACCCTGCGCGGCGCCCAGCGCAGCCGGACCGTCGACGACATCGCGCTCGAGGTCGAGCGGTTGGCGGCCGAGGGCGTGCTCGAGATCTGCCTCATCGCCCAGGACCTCACCCGCTACGGCTGGGACCTCGACGGCCGGCCCACGCTCTGCCAGCTCCTGCGCCGGATCGCGCGCATCGCCGGGCCGCGCTGGATCCGCCTGCACTACACGTTCCCCAGCGCGTTCACCGACGAGCTGATCGAGACCATCGCCGACGAGCCGACCATCGCCAAGTACGTCGACGTCCCGCTCCAGCACATCGACGACGGCATGCTCAAGATCATGCGCCGTGGCCACTCGGCCCGGGTCACCCACGACCTGATCGAGCGGCTGCGGACCCGGGTCCCCGGCGTGGTCCTGCGCTCGACCTTCATCGTCGGTCACCCTGGTGAGACCCCCGAGATGTTCGCCGCGCTGCGCGACTTCCTCGCCAGCGCCGAGCTCGATCGGGTCGGCGTGTTCCCGTACTCGGTCGAGCCCGGCACGGTGTCCGCGATCCTGCCCAACCGGGTCGCCACCGACGTCGCCGATGCCCGCGCCGCCGAGCTGCTCGAGGTCCAGCGCGCGATCAGCGCGCGCAAGCTGGCGACCCTGGTCGGCCGCGAGCTCGAGGTCCTGGTCGAGCGGGTGTCCGACGAGAGCGACCTGCTGCAGGAGGGCCGGTTCTTCGGCCAGGCCCCCGACATCGACGGCGTGGTCTACCTCGCCGACGGGCCGGCGCCGCTCGGCCGCTTCGCCACCGCCCGGGTGACCCAGGCCGGCGATCACGATCTGGTCGCGTCGCTCGAG